>DAOTXI010000035.1:0-3403 GCA_034435475.1 Anaerolineales bacterium | reverse complement strand
TTGAAACCAGCGGCATTGACATTGCCGAGCATAAAACGGCTGAGGCGTTGCTCAAAGCCATTAAAGAGAAGCACCCCAAGGCGGCGCCTGATCCGAAGTCCACTCGCGGAAAGTTGATCGATTTTCTGTTGGGCGAATTCCTTGAACCGACCCTCATCCAGCCGACCTTCCTCTACAACTATCCGCGCGATATTTCACCGCTGGCAAAGTCCATGCCCGGTGACCCGCTTACGGTGGAGCGCTTTGAAGGCTATGTGGCGGGCTTCGAGTTATGCAACGCCTTCACCGAATTGAACGATCCGCTCGATCAGGAACAGCGCTTCCTCGAAATGGGGCGTGACTACGAAGCAGACGACGAAGAGAAGCATCCGCTTGATGAAGATTATCTGCGTGCCATGCGCTACGGGATGCCCCCCAATGGCGGCTTCGGCATGGGTGTGGATCGTCTGGCGATGGTACTGACGAACAAACACTCCATCCGTGAGGTGTTGTTGTTCCCGGCGCTGCGGAAAGAGGAATAAAAATCGTAGGGGCGACCCGTCGGGATATTTCGTGATTTTGTTCGGCAAAAAGGGTCGCCCTGCCGCCGGGGTCGGCAGATTGAACATATATCGCCGACACTTTTGCGTTGCACTCGGAGCCGGGAAAACATCTAATCATCAAAACCCCTTGACAGGCGCGCTATACTGTAAGTAAAGAATTCCTGTTCGCTCATCGTTCAATATTTTCAAACTAGGAGGTAACATGAAAATCTTTCGCACCCTGACAGGAAATGCGCTCTTGCTGGCGGCGCTTATCTTCGGAACGGGCGGAGGCAGCCCTGCTTTTTTGTTATCGGACCCAAGCCGGGGTAATAAGGCGGATATAACCAACCAACCAACCAACCAACCAACCAACAGTAGGTTATTTACAGGAAGCGTGTAAAGAACCTTTCGCCGGGCATGAAATCCCGGACGACGGCAGTTGGCTGACTGTTTGCTGGAACGACCCCGGCGCTCCGCTGGAAAGCACGGTGCTGAAAACCAGCATGAAATATGAGGTGGACCACCCGGACCTCAGCCAGTTGGAAGTTCAATTGGTTCACGATGGCGTTTCAGAACCCCTCATCCTTTGGGATGGAAAGGGGACAGCCGAAGAGTTTGGGAATGTGATTGATTTGGAAACATTCACAGGATCGCCGGGCGCGGGGAATTGGTATTTGCAGGTCCGGGATACAGTGGCGGGAGATGCAGGCAGGTTGACGGGGATGACCATCCATAATACTTACTTTCTGGAGGGCTTAATGCCCGTCCCGGAGGGAGTGGAGGGCGTCGAGGCATCCGCAATGAGGCTCCCGCCGGGTGCGGTTGAATCCACGGAATCCAGCCTACATCCAAAAAATGTGGAAATCCAAAGCGTCGAGACCATCAAAACTGAAGCGTTTGAAGGGACTTTTCCAAATACCCTTTGGGCGCTATTCGACGGCAATCTTTCGGATGGAAAGGAATACTATTGGAAAGACAGGTCGTATCGTGAGCATACTGGCAACTGGGGGGGCTGGCCCGCAGGCGGCGGCGCAAACGCTATAATTCCAGGCGCAGGCACCACCTACCCGCCCAACATGGACAGTTGGATGGTTTATGGTCCTTTTGACCTGAGCGACGCCGCCACCGCGGAGACTGAGCTCTGGCTTTGGCGTTACATTGAAAACAATTTCGACTACCTGTTTATCGGCTTTTCGGGCGATGGCGTGACCTATCAGGGATATTTATTTTCGGGGGTGGCGAATAGCTGGCAGGAGATCACGATCCCAATGAACAATTACACGGGGGATGCGAGCGTGTGGATGGGATTGAGATTTTACAGCGACAACAGCGTGCAATACGAAGGTCCCTGGGTGGACGATATCGTGATCCGCAAAGAAGTACCCGGCTATGTGACGGTGAACGGCGCGCTCACTTATCAAGACCGGGATAATTCAACGAAAAACGGGCGGATGACGAGCGCGCTGCTTTACGAATCCGACCCGGGCGGAGCGGATGATGTCCTGGCTATCACTTCCACCAATGGCAGCGGCTATTACAGTTTTCCCCCCATTCTGAATTGGGATACTGACGGGGACGCCGCCAACCGCAATTTGGACTTGTATGTCGTCTTCGAATCCATTTATTTCGATAACGAGAACCCCGGCACATATCACAAAGTGATGGATGGCGACTGGGAGGAATATTTGTGGGATTCTTCAATATACTCGAATGCTCCAAGCACAATTATTCCAATAAATTTGCTCATCGCCAGTTCTGATGATACCTACAAAGCCATGTGGATATTGCAAGACTTGCGGCGCGCATGGCAGTATATCTACAACCAAAGCGCGCCTTATTATATTGACCCCGGCTCTGTGGATGCGATCTGGGAACACGATCTGCAATGTTATGATCTTGGCTGCAATGCTTATTCCATCCCGGGCTACCTCTTCATCCCAGACGACCAGGTCGACTCAGCCGATATCGTGGTACACGAAACTGGGCATCGGTACTTGATCAATGCGAATGGGCTGTATGCCTTTGGCTTTTGCCCCAGCCCGCATATCATCACTGGGGCTTCAAATACATTTTGCGCCTATAACGAAGGCTGGCCCAACTTTTTGGCGATCGCCGCCAACCTTGAACTCAGCGGCACGGATGTATGCTATGATTTTGGCAAACTACACTGCGGCGCTGGAAGCATAAATCTTGAAACGCTTCCCGCCAGCGCCGACACAGACGATGCTGTGGAAGGGCGGGTTGCTGGCGCCCTGCTGGACTTGTTCGACAGCGCGAATGAAGGCTACGACAGCGCCAGTTTCGGTTTCAACGAGATCGCTAAAATAGCCCTGTTGGACGAAGCGGAGAATCAATTTTCCGACTTTTGGTACTATTGGAAAAATAACGGTTTTGAAAAACACAACGCCGTGCGCGCCATTTACCAGAACACGATCAATTACAACACCCCGCCGGTCCTCAGCCTGCCGGATTGGAGCGTGCCGCATGATTCCTCCTGGCCCAACGCCTTTAACCTGCTTCCCTACGTTTGGGACGAAGAAAGCGCGGCATCCTACATGACCTGGCAGGTTTACTCGGTCAGCGACACGCGCTGCGGGGTGAGCATTGACGCGCAAAACAACGTGGACATCCTCCCGCAGACCCAATGGACAGGTTCTTGCGGTATCACGATCCGCGCCAACGATACCATTAGCAACGGGTACGACACGTTCATTGTCCAGGTCACCCAAGCCTCGTTTGCCGACGTGCCGGATACCCACTCGATGTACTCGCAGATCGAGAGCGTATTTTCCGCCGGAATCACGACCGGCTGCGCCAGCAGCCCGAGGAGGTACTGCCCGAATAGTTATGTGGACCGCGGGCAGATGGCGGCGTTTTTA
>DAOTXI010000034.1:0-3165 GCA_034435475.1 Anaerolineales bacterium | reverse complement strand
GCCGCCGACCAGATCATCATCGTCGAAGGCAAGGTGGACCAGACCAACACCCCGCCCAAGATTCTGGTGGATACGATCAAGACCGAGATCAACGTGATCGAAGCGGCGGATGACTCCACGCTCAAAGCGGATGCGACTCCCAAGCCGCTCCTCGCCCGAACCGAATCCCAATCCCCCCGCCGCCCGGATCAGACTCCGCCCAAGCCTGTTTCACCACCCAAACAGACTCCTGCGCCACCAGTAGGACAAGTTTCAAACTTGTCCTACAGTGTTGCCGAAGAATCATCCTCTTATCAAACCGACGATGCGCCGCCCCCGCCCGATAACTTCCCCCCCGGCTGGGACATGGAATGGCAGCCCTCCTTCGACGATGCCGCCCTCGCCGCCAAGCCCGCGCCAAAGTTCAAGAAGGACGAAGAGGTGACTCCCCCGCTTGTCACACGCGCGGCTGAGGCGATGAGTCAACTCGAAGCGCTGACTCAAGCCGAAGACCGCGACGAGGCGGTCATTCCATCGTTGTACATCCCGCTTGCCAAGGAGAACAAGGACAAAGATCATCCGCCGCAACAGATCACCGTCCTCCTGCGCCCCACCGGCGACCGTGACCGCGACAAGCGCCGCATCAAGACCCTGTACGGCACGCTGATTTCGTATCACGGGCGCGACAAGTTCAGTTTTCAAATTTTCGAGAACGGCAAGGGACACCTGATCGACTTCCCCAACGACACCACGCGCATCTGCCCCGAACTGCTCGAACGCCTGAAGAAACTGATGGGCGAGGAGAACTGGCGCGTGGAGGAGATTACGTTTCAGTAACACCCATAAACCTGACGGGTCTATTGAAGACCCGTCAGGTTTTCTTTTGTGGAATGGGGCGTTTTAAATAGCAAAGAGACTGTTACCTCGCAGGTGACAGTCTCTTTGTTTACCGGATATGTTTTTGTATCTTTCGAGCAACCCTGGCATGGTCTTTCATCTCATGCTCCCATACGCGGATGACCCTTTGTATCGCCATGCATACTTTCCTATTCCGCTCTTGTAAACCGACTATATCGCCACTCTAAAGCATCCTTGTTTGGATAGAATTTTTTCAATTTCGGCATAATCAACTTTGACTTGTGTAAACCAATTAAACCATGTTGCAAAACAGGTCCGTCTTTCTCCTCCAAAATATCTTTACGGACTTGGATAATGTAATCGGGCGTTACGCCAATAAGGAAACTGTCATAGGCAGCATGATGCAACTTACAAAGCGATAAACCATTTTCAATCGTTGATTTTCCTTCTGGGACATTGTCTGGAATGATATGAGCAGCATCAAGCAATTCACGGTGCCTCAAGCGACAAAATGCGCATTGCGATCTATAAGCATCCAAGACTTTTTCGCGGAAACTGCGCTGATGTAATCTAACTTTGACTGTCGAGGTCAAATAAGCATGTCGAGCATCAGCAATCTCCGAAACTTGGCGGGCAATATTGGTTTCAGTGTATTCATAAGCAGGAAGAGAATCACCCACAGCAACTTTGAAAGTTAAATGAGATGGGTCATCCCCAATAATGTAGACAGGGTAGGTAGCCAGATATTTTCCTGGATCAATCCCGTGTAAATATACTAGCGGACGTTTCAACTCAAAGACCTTGCGCAGCCCAACATTATCACGATGATTTGGGTTTGAGCCGCGATAACGATAAATCAAGAAGTTGTCCCTCCCAAAATAGTCATCATAGGGACCCTTCGGGGCAGTTGTAATGGAAAGGGGCAAATCAAGAATTTGCGGTTTGAAAATCCCCTGAGGAGAAACAAGTGGAATTTGCTTATCTTGAAATTCAAAACCTTGTTCAAGCAGTTTTCTCGGCAACACATCCCCATGCAAATTGACCTGTTCTGAAAGCCAGTTGAATGCTGTCAATCGAACTTGTAAGTCAATATCCATAAACAAATTTTACTCTATTCAAAGTTCCCTCTCCCTCTTCTTCTCCTCCAAAAACGCCTTCATCAAGCCCCTGCCTTTCCACGGGCGCGGGCGGATGTCGGTGATCGGAGTCAGGATAATCGAAGTCCCATCTTCGGTCACGGCGAACCTCGTCCCCGGCTGGATGCCCAACTTCCTCCGCAACTCCGCGGGGATGGTGATGTAGCCTTTGCTGTCCACTCGAACGATCATTTCGATATTCTCCAAGGTAAAAGATCAAAAGCATTAAACACAAAGGACACGGAGTACACAAAGGATTTTAAGATCTCCTTCGTGACCGTTGTGTCCTTCGTGTTTAAAAAAACCTGCACGTTATTCATACAACCCCATTTTCACCCTGTACTTCTCCCGCAGTTCATCCAAACTGACCAGCCTTCCGCGGACCAGAAGATACCAATGCTCCCAGCCGTTGCAGGGGGCATTTTTCATGTAATGACTCCCCGCCTTGTGGATGCTGCCCACGAACCCGTCCGCCGTGCGCAGGCGGGCATCGGGCTTGATGATCGCGGTCCGCTTTTTATCTTTTGCGAAGAATAACTTCTGCCCGGCTTTCACCAGTCCGTTCTCGAGCAAAGTCCCAAACCCAACCCTCGGCGCGGACTTTTTTCTGCCTTTGACGTTGAACGTATCCCGGTCGAAGGATTCGGGGCGGACAGAGTCGATCCGTTTCTGAGCCGCGCGGATGTATTTTTCCTCGCGCTCCAAGCCGATCCAATTCCGATGCAGGGATTTCGCCACCGCTCCGGTCGTGCCGCTTCCAAAGAAGGGATCAAGCACCACGTCGCCGGGATTTGACGAAGAGAGGATGACGCGATAGAGCAGCGACTCCGGCTTCTGCGTCGAATGGACCTTGTCTCCGTTGGAATCCTTCACCCGTTCCGCGCCGGTCGCCAGCGAGACCAGCCACCAGTCTGAGCGCATCTGCTTCTCTTCGTTGAGTCCCTTCATGGCGTGATGGTTGAAGGTGTACTTCGCGCCCTGTTTTTTCTGTGCCCAGATCAGGGTTTCGTGGGCGTTGGTGAAGCGCACGCCGCGGAAATTTGGCATGGGATTCGCTTTGATCCACAAAATATCGTTCAGAATCCAAAATCCGAGATCTTGGATGATCGCGCCGACGCGGTAAATGTTGTGATACGACCCGATGACCCAGATCGTGCCTGTATCCTTGAGCACGCGCTGACAACCTGCCAGC
>DAOTXI010000033.1:0-2608 GCA_034435475.1 Anaerolineales bacterium | reverse complement strand
GCCGTATCCGGTCTTGGCTTCGGCGGTGGTGGTGCCGTGCCGAAACATCCGCAACATGCGCGGACGGGTCTCCGCCATCAAAGTTTCGATGCTGGCTGTCCGCGTGGCTTTGACTGTGGAAAGGATTCCGCCGCCCGCCGCAAGGATATCCAGATAGGGCGTACCAGACATCTTCATTTCGAATTCGTTTGCCCGATCCCCCGCCCAGACCAGGTGCGTGTGCGGGTCCACGAAGCCGGGCATGAGCACGCAACGTCCCGCGTCAAGAGTCGGTTCGTCCGGGTAGGCGTTGCGAAGTTCATCGGTCATGCCAACAGCGACGATTTTTTCGTCGCGTATGATAACGGCGCCATTTTCGATGGCGCCAAGCGATCCAAGCGATCTTCCGCGCTGAGGTCCGCCCGCAAGAGTCAGGAGTTGGGAAGCTGAGTGAATGAGCATATGGTCACCAGTGAGATCAAGATGGTTTATTTAACCACAAAATACCCCGATTCATTGGGTTATCGGCTGTTTGAACCCGGACGGGGATTTGCCTAATAAATCAAGGTAAAAGCATGCTTGTCGTTCAGAAAACGCTTAATATGCTTGTACCTTTACATTTGCAGTCAGGTGAGAGAAATATTATTGGGATATGCATTTTTGAAAGGTTTTCATATCTGTCAGGAATATCCCCTTTTACCTCTTGCAAAAACCGCTGCACCATGTAAAATAAGGTCATCTCAAGCAGTTGAGAAATTCTGAAGAAAGGAGAAAAAAGCCATGTTGTTCTCACCCAAAGAAAAAGGCCAGGGTTTGGTCGAATACGCGTTGATTCTCGTTTTGGTTGCCATTGTCGTTATCGCTGTTCTCGCGATCCTCGGACCGATCATCGGCAACGTCTTCAGCACCATCAACACCAGCCTCGAAAATAGCGGCGCTTAATAAGCAGCTTATTTGCATGAACAGAAAGAAAAAGGCCCCATCCCACGATGGGGCCTTTTTTATCCAGGGATAAAGTAGGGAATCAATATCAACATTCACATTTGAAAGGTTTTCACAACTGTTAGGAATACCCCCTTTTACCTCTTGCAAAAACTGCTATGACATGTAAAATATGGTCATCTCAAGCAGTTGAGAAATTCTGAAGAAAGGAGAAAAAAGCCATGTTGTTCTCACCCAAAGAAAAAGGCCAGGGTTTGGTTGAATATGCGTTGATTCTCGTTTTAGTTGCCATTGTCGTTATCGCTGTCCTCGCGATCCTCGGACCGATCATCGGCAACGTCTTCAGCACCATCAACACCAGCCTCGAAACCGGCACCTAATAATCTGAAAGTCTGGTAAAAAAACCCCATCGCAAGGTGGGGTTTTTTGTCATTTTTCATTCGTGGTGTCTCGAAACATACCAGACCGTTGCCAGCCCAAGCAGGTTCAAAACGATTGCGGCGCCCATGTTATAGGAAAAGCCTGCCACATACAGGGACGGCGCCAGCCAGGCGCCCATTGCCCTCCCCACAGAATGACCCGCCCCGGCAAAAGAGAGCATGGTCACCCGCGCATCAGGCATGACTTCGGTAATAAGGGGGATGATGCTGACAATGGTGAACTCAAAGGTGATATAGAAAAAGAACAAACCAATCAGTGCGCCTGCCTGGGTCTTGCCGATGAAGGGGAGCAATACTGCGGCAAGACAATTGGCAAGGATGCCCACCCCCGAAGCGCGGACTTTTCCCAGCCGGTCTACGAGGGCGAATACCAACCCCTCCCCGCCCAGTTCGGACAGGCCGATAATGGCGGAAGCCACTCCCAGCGCCGCAATCTGCAAATGGAAGGAATCCTCCAGCCACAAGCCGAAGACGATATTGACAACCTCGTTTGCGGCTGAGATGGTCAGACCGATGGAAATGGCAGCCATGCTGATCGGCGATGTCAGAATCTGTTTTGCGTTCCCAAAGATGCCGTCTGCATGGTGGGAGGGCAGCGTGGAGTCTCTCAACGTCAATGCGACATAGAGAAAGGCGGCGATCCCCAGGACGCCCAACACCATGAATGGCACCGACCAACCGGAACGCGAGATCAACCAGCCCGTGGCAGGGATCCCGAGGATGAAGGCGAGCGACCAGGCAAACTCAAGAATTGCAACCGCGCTTCCACGTTCGGAGTAGGGCGTTTGGTCCGACATGTAAGCGGTCAGGGAGGGGTCGAAAAAGACTTTGGCTAGCATTGCAAAGACTAGGGCGATTCCCAATGAAGTGACCGTCGGCATGAAGGCGACGATACCCATGCCCAGTACAAAACATGCCAGACCCAGCAACATGCCGAATTTACGTCCGCGCGGCTCGAGGAATGGGATGATGAAAGGACTGAACGACCCGGCGATGGCTCGGTTGGCGATCAATGCAGAGATCGTTTTAATATCCACGCCGAGTCCGCGGGCGAAGACGGGCAGAAAGGGGTAGATCATCCGATGCGCGGTGTTGAGAACGACGCGGACCGCGGTATAGGTAAATAACTTGAGTCGGGACATGAATATTTATTTTTGGGATGCCGGTTCGAAGCTCAGCAGGATGCGCGTCAGAAAGTATGCCGCAAGCAAAGTCAACAGGTTCAACGCGACAAAGAAGCCGATGAT
>DAOTXI010000032.1:0-4825 GCA_034435475.1 Anaerolineales bacterium | reverse complement strand
TGAAAATAAAAGCAGTATTTTTCGATTTTGGCGGTGTCATTCAGCGCACCGAGTTTCAGGCTCCGCGCCAAAAACTTGCCCAGCGTTTTGGCATGGAGTATGAAGACATGGATAATATCGTCTTTAACAGCCCGACCGCGAGGCAAGCCACGGTGGGGGAGGTGCCTGTGGAAAAACATTGGGAGGCGGTTGCGAAACGATTGAAGGTCAGTAAGGAACAGATTGCCGTTGTGGAAAATGAATTCTTTGCCGGGGATGTGATTGACCATGCCATTGTGGAATATTTGCGCGCGCTGCATCCGCGTTATAAGACGGGGCTGATCAGTAACGCCTGGTCAGATATGCGCGGGTATCTCGTCCGCCAGAAGTTGGATGAGGTTTTTGATACGTTGACCATTTCAGCGGAAGTAGGTGTGGCAAAGCCTGAGGCGAAGATTTATCAGCTTGCGTTGGAACAGGCTCAGGTTAAGGCGGAGGCGGCGGTTTTCGTTGACGATGTGCCTGCAAATATCGAAGCCTGTGAAGCGGTTGGGATGAAGGGCATCCTGTTTCGTGATCCGCTTATGGCGATGAAAGAGTTGAAGAAATTATTGAAGGAATAAACCATGAATACAAAATCTGATTTATTCATCCGTGACCTCGGTGACGGTTTGATTCTGCGGCACGGTTCTCCCGCCGATGCCGATGCATTGGCAGACATCAATAGCCGAATGCACAGCGACGATGGTCCCGACCAGCCTGAGATGGGTATTGGTGCGTGGATTCGCGATCTGGTGGCGGGGACTCACCCCACGACGAATGCCGCTGATTTTACAGTGGTGGAGGAGACCGCCACCGGGCGCATCGTTTCTACTTTATGCCTGATCTCGCAGACGTGGACGTACGCTGGCATTGAGTTTGGCATCGGCAGACCCGAGCTGGTTTGCACATTGCCGGAATTTCGCAAGCGTGGTTTGATCCGAATCCAAATGGATGAGGTTCACAAGTGGGGCGCGGAACGCGGTCACTTGATGCAGTTCATTACGGGCATTCCGAATTTTTACCGTCAGTTCGGCTACGATATGGCGCTGAATTATGTAGGACGGCGCATCGGCTATGAAGCCAATTTGCCGAAGTTGAAGGAAGGTGAAAACGAACCTGTAAATATCCGCCCGGTGAGAGAAGATGATTTGGAATTTGTGCTGGGTTTGTATGAGATATGGGAAAAGCGCTACCTGATTTCATGCAAACGTTCGTTGGGTGTTCTACGCTATGAATCGTTTGGCAAACGAGACGGCAACATCAATCGCTTCGAGAAGATGATTCTTGAAGATGCGAGCGGCAACCGGATTGGTTTCTTTGAACACCCCGCCGGTTTGTGGATGGACGGTTTGCCCTGCATCTATTTTGCGCTGGTCGAAGGAAATTCGTTTTTAGAGGTCTCGCCCAGTGTGGCGCGTTATTTATGGAAGAAGGGCGGCGAATACGCCGAACGCGATAAGCGAACCCGGACTACCTTTTCCTTTGTGCTGGGCGAGTCACACCCTGCTTATGAGGCGATGGATGACCGCCTGCCAGCCAACCGAAAGCCCTATGCCTTCTACACCCGCATCCCGGATATGATTGCGTTCTTGAAACGCATCCAACCAGTTTTGGAGGAACGTTTGGCGAAATCCATTGCGGCGGGACATTCGGGCGATCTGCGGCTGAATTTTTATACCAGCGGAGTTCGTTTGACATTTGAGCGCGGGCGCATCACATCCATTGAGCCGATGAAAGTGGGGTCGGGTATCGAGACGGATGCCAGTTTCCCCGACCTGACCTTTCACCACCTGCTGTTTGGGCATCGCAGTTTCGATGAGTTGCGCCATGCTTTCCTTGATTGCTTTGCAGATAACAACGCGGCGCGGGTTTTGCTCAATGCGATCTTCCCGAAGAAACTTTCGGATGTGCATCCGCTTGGGTAGATTAAATTCTGATGGCAGACCGCCGACCATGGACCGCAGTCTGCCGTCGGCGGTCAGGTATGGGAAGTTTTGTGTAAGCCTTACTTTGGCAAACCTTGAAAGGCTAACAAGTAGTAGTGGCGACTTCAGCCGTGACAGTGCGGCTAAAAAGCGACTAAAGTGCCATTACGCGCATCCATCGAAAAAGTCATCCCATACAAGAGTGCAAAGATATTAATTGACGCATTATCAAATTACCAAGTATAATTTTGCCCGCTCCCTCTTTATACGAGGGAATTCGAGGATTTATGGCGCTTCGCGGTAATCTAAGAGATTTTACGATCACCCAACTCTTGAACCTGATTAATCTTGCCAGCAAGACGGGGACGCTGGTGATTGATGGGGTGTCTGAACAGGCGCATGTATCGTTCCGCGAGGGGAAACTGGCGTATGCGCGCATCGGCAAGGAGGATGGGAATCTTGCCTCGGTGCTTTATAAATCGAACAAGATCAACGCCAACCAGTACAAAGCCATCATCGAGAGGGCGGGGCAGATGTCGGATAAGGAACTGGGGCTGTTGTTGATCAACGCGGGGTATGTCTCGCGCGAAGATATTTTGCTGAATTTGCAGGGGTATTTTACCGACCAACTGCGGCGGCTGTTCACCTGGGTGGAGGGCATCTTCCGGTTCGAGAACGAACTGCTCCCACCCGAAGACCGCATCAATGTGCGGCTCGACCTGGAGAATATCATCATCGAAGGGTCGCGGCAGTTGCGCGAGCTGGAGCAATTGCAGGATGAAATACCCAGCCTCGATATGGCGCTCAAATTCACCGAGCGCCCGCTGACCAACGTCAACCTGAGCGTGGACGAGTGGAAGGTGGTCAAGTTCGTAGACCCGAAGAATACGATGCGCCAGATCGCGCGGACGAAC
Organism: Anaerolineales bacterium; assembly: GCA_034435475.1. Classification (GTDB taxonomy): domain Bacteria; phylum Chloroflexota; class Anaerolineae; order Anaerolineales; family Villigracilaceae; genus Villigracilis. The sequence continues at coordinate 1,965 of DAOTXI010000032.1, read as the reverse complement.
AAATTGACCGAGGTGGAAGTCCGCCGTATTGTGTATGGATTATTGCAGGCGGGGTTGGTGGAGTTGGTGCGCCCTGCCGATGCGCCGACGCCGCAGGCTGCCAAGCCGCTGGCTCCGCAGGAGATCGAAGAAAAGAAATCATTGGTCAACAAATTGATCGGCCGTATCCGTTCATTGTAGTTATCGAGGCCGAAAGGATAGGAATTATGCAAACGGTCAAAATGGTGGTCACAGGTCCATTCAGCGCGGGCAAGACACAATTCATCCAGTCTGTGAGCGAGATTGACGTTGTCGCCACGGAACGTAAAATATCGTCTGAAGACGAGCGCTCGGTGAAGAACGCCACCACCGTGGCAATGGATTTCGGTCGCATTACGGTGGATCAGGACCTGGTGCTTTATCTGTTCGGCACGCCCGGGCAGAAGCGTTTCGATTTTATGTGGGAGATTCTCTCGGAGGGGATGCTGGGTTTCATTGTGATGGTGGATAGCACCCGTCCTGAGACCTTCCGCGAGGCGCGTTCGATTTTGGAAACCTTCCGTGCGTATGCGCCGACTCCCTTTGTGGTTGCGGCGAACAAGCAGGATAGGGACGACGCCTGGGACCTGGAGGATATGGGTCACGCCTTGCGGCTCGACAAGCACACGAAACTGCTGCCTTGCGTTGCGACGGAGAAAGACTCAGTAAAAACCGTTTTGCTCGAGTTGCTGTATGGCATTCTGAGCGATATGGATGGAAAATAAATAACAGACAGGTAATGTTCAATCGTGTCTTCGATTACGACTGACCAAGGAATCGTTCATTACGAGGTGTATGGACGGGGGAAACCTGTCATCCTTCTGCACGGCTACCAGGGTTCATGGGGGTTGTGGGAGAGCACCATGTCTTATCTGGGCGCTTTCTATCGCACCTATGCCCTCGACTTTTGGGGGTTCGGCGAATCCGGCACCAAGCGTTCCACGTATGCCGTCAAGGATTTTGTCAGCCTTGTGTACCAATTCATGGAGCAATTGGGCATTGTCCGTGCGCCGTTGGTGGGGCACAGCATGGGCGGCACGGTCAGCCTGATGACTGCCATCCAGCATCCCGACCGGGTGCAAAAGGTGGTGGTGATCGGTTCGCCGATTGCGGGGTCTTCGCTGTATTTTTTTCCGCGCGTGTTTGGATATCGCGCGATGGGCTGGCTTACCTATCATAATTTGTGGATATATAAAGGGTTCTACCGCATCCTTTCGCCGTTCTATTCAAAAGATAAGAACTGGGCGAAGATGATGGACCGCGATGTGTCGCAGGTTTCGCTGGAAGCGTTCTTTTCCAGCATCGGTTCCCTGCGCCGCACCGATCTGCGCCCAAGCCTGCACATGGTCCAGTGTCCAGTGTTGGGGATGTATGGCGATACGGATATCGTGGTCAACCCGAACCAGTGGAAGCCCCTTTTGGAGGGCGTAAACAAAGCCCGCATTGACCGATTCAATACGGCGGGGCATTTCATCATGCTTGATGAACCGATCCACTTCAACCAGAAATTAAAAAACTTTCTCGATGAAGATATGCAATCCCAATGAGAGATTCCGCCCTTTATTATCCCGGAAGGATGGGGAGAATAATCTTGTTTGGGGTCGAGGAAGTGATCGGAAAAGGCGGGTTGGATGAAGTTCTGCGGCTCGGCGTATTGGAAGAGGCGGCGCAGGTCATCCGCGACGGCTCTGATGGGCGGACGTTTTCCTTTGATTCGGTCAGCCGCCTGCACCAGGCGTTGGAGAAACTGTATGGTCCGCGCGGCGGGCGGGGATTGGCTCTGCGAGCCGGGCGGGCATGTTTCAAATATGGTTTAAAGGAATACGGCTCGATGCTTGGGCTGACCGAGATGGCGTTCCGACTGCTGCCTCTTTCGACAAAACTGCATACGGGGGCGAGCTCCTTTGCGGGTTTGTTCAATAAGCAAACCGACCAGCGGGTGCGGGT
>DAOTXI010000031.1:0-2925 GCA_034435475.1 Anaerolineales bacterium | reverse complement strand
GAGTTAAGACGCGCAGCCTGGTTGTCCGCTTCGCTCCACGATCTGGAAAAATCCACACAGACAGAGGTCATCCAAAGGGCGTTCCGTTTCGATCTTGAAGAGACGATCCGCAGGCTCTTTCTGTTGTTCGGTTTTATCTACGACCAACATGCCGTCCAACGCGCGCATCGCGCGATTCGAAGAAAGGATGCGAACCGCAGATCATACGCCATCGAAGCCCTCGATGCGTCTCTTGGCCGCTTTCACAAAGTTCCGTTCATTGCATTGCTGGAGGATTTTTCACCGAAAGAGCGCCTCGAAAAAATGGGGACGGCGTTCAAACAAACTTCCCTGCCCACCGCGGGACGCGTTCTGGAGATTTTGGAAAACCCGCTCGCAAAGGAAAACCCCTGGCTGCTGGCGACTGTGATCGAATTCGCGGAGGAGCTTGGCATCTCGGCGCAAAGCAAGAGCGTGCAATCGCTCGCGCGGGAAAAGGAATCATTGTTAACCCGAATGATCCTGCAAAAAGGAAGAAAGGAATCGAAAATGTTATCCACAGTGGAACGCGTGATCGTTTTGAAATCGTTGAGCATTTTTGCCGAAACGCCCGACGAAGCGCTTGCAGAACTGGCAGACCTGCTGCGTGAAGAGATCGCCCAACCTGGCGATGTGATCATACGCGAAGGGGAAACCGGCGATAGTTTATATATTGTTGTGGATGGCAGGGTGGAAGTCATAGACGACAACCGCGTTTTGAACCAACTCGGCGCGCGGGCGGTCTTTGGCGAACTCTCGATGCTGGATTCGTCGCCGCGCACGGCAACGATCCGCGCATTGGAAGAAACTTCCCTGCTGCGACTCGACCAGACAACCTTTTACGAGATTATGAGTGATTATGTGGAGGTGGCAATGGGAACGATCCAACTCCTCACGCGCAACCTGCGCGCCCGAACCGGCGATGTGCTGGAGTTGAGTCGGATGTTGGGGCAATAGGACGAGGTCAGGGAATAGGAGTTGAAGTGCAAAGTCCGGAACCTGAGGCGGCGTTTGCTCAACTCGCCGCCTCCGCCGGGTTGAGCGGTTCCGACCTCCCCACCGAAATGGCGTTCATCAACGAAGTCCTTGATGTTTTGCCCGATGAGGTTTGCAATCAATTTTTGATCAATTATTTCAACGATCTGTATGTATAGGAGAAAACAATGGAAGAAAAATCGGGCGCGCAGATAAGCAAAAAGGCATTCATTCAATCGGTCGTCATCCTGCTGGGGTTGATGATCGCGGCGGGGATTCTCACACTGGTCATCCCCGCCGGGCAGTTCCAACGCACGGAGATGGACGGGCGCGAGACCATCGTGCCGGGGTCGTTCCAACTCACCGAACGCCCCGATTACCCGGTCTGGCGTTGGTTGATTGCCCCGCTCGAAGTGTTGACCGGACCCGACAGCCTGACCATTATCGTGATCACGGTTTTCATTCTGATGGTGGGTGTGGCGTTCGCGATCATGGATAAAAGCGGAATCCTCAAGGCGGCGCTTGCCCGCATAGTGCGGCGTTTCGAAGGGCAGAAATACATCCTGCTGTGGGTTATCACGTTTTTCTTTATGGCAATCGGTTCCTTCTTCGGCATCTTTGAAGAGGTTGTGCCGCTCGTCCCGTTGATGATCGCCCTTGCCTACTCGCTCGGCTGGGACACGCTGACCGGTCTGGGCATGTCCATTCTGGCGACCAACATGGGCTTTTCCGCGGCAATCACGAATCCATTCACCATTGGCGTGGCGCAGGGCATCGCCGAACTGCCCGCCTTTTCCGGCTCCGGGTATCGCATCCTCATCTTCATATTTTTCTACCTGATCCTGGCGGTCTTTCTTACCCGTCACGCCCGCAAGGTGGAAACAGATGCCAAAGTCTCGCCCGTTTACGAAGAGGAAAAATCCACACGCGCGAAATATAGTCACTTCACAAGCGGAGAGATCGCGCATGAAAACAAAGGCACAACGCCCGCCATCGTCTTTTTATTGGTGTGCGTGGTGTTGATCTTCGCCGTCCTGTTCGCGGGTCCGTTCGTGCCTGCAATTGGCGATCTGGCTCTGCCCATTGTTGGGTTGCTATTCCTTGTCGCAGGCATCGGCTCGGGGTTGATCTCCGGCGTGGGCAAAGCCGCATGGAGAGCGGCAGGCGAAGGCTTGGCAGGAATCGCGCCCGCCATCCCCTTGATCCTGATGGCTGCCAGCGTCAAATACATCATCGCATCGGGCGGCATCCTCGATACGATCCTGAACGGCGCGGCAAACGCCTTCGAAGGCGCAAATCCCGTTACTGCTGTTTTGCTGATTTATTTCCTGACGCTCGGAATCGAATTCTTTGTTTCGAGCGGTTCGGCAAAAGCCTTCCTGCTCATGCCCATCCTCGTGCCGCTGGCAGACCTGGTCGGCGTCACGCGCCAGACCGCCGTGCTCGCCTACGTCTTCGGCGACGGCTTCTCCAACCTCGCCTACCCCACCAGCGCCGTCCTGCTCATCTGCCTCGGGCTCACCGCTGTGACCTACCCCAAATGGTTGAAGTGGGTCATGGGTTTGTGGATTTGGGTGATCCTCGCCTCGATGGGATTCCTTGCCCTGGCTGTGCTCATTGGATACGGACCCTTCTAACGCCTCCTTCCTCGACGCAGACCGGGCAGCACACCCCGAACCTTTCCCTCCCCGATTCAAAAACAGAGCGCGAATTGCGCTCTGTTTTTCTTCCTCAGGAAGCCCGCAATTTTTGCCGCGCCTTTGCGGCGGCAAAGATACTGTCGAAGAACCCTTTATAGCCATCTTTATCGTACAGGATCATATAATCGCCAGGACCATATTCCTTGGGCGGAAGCATAAAGGCTGCATATGGGTTGATCTCAAGGATGAACAAATCCCCTTTCTCATTCATGCGAATAACGCAGCGCCCATA
>DAOTXI010000030.1:0-2993 GCA_034435475.1 Anaerolineales bacterium | reverse complement strand
CTTTGCGCATCATTTAAGAAAAGGAGCCTGCAATGGCTTTGACATTGACAATCGGCATTGGCTTCCCGATCCTCATTCTGCTGACCATGTATCTCTTCGGGCTGTTCACCTACCGGAACGCAGGTTGGGTCTTCATCAGTCTGTTATGGGGCGCGGCGGGCTACTTCCTTGGGAAGTGGATTAGCGGGCAGCTCGCCGCCCAGAACGCGGACCCGATCTACATTTCGACGTTATTCATCCCATTGCTCCAGCAAGGATTGGCGGCTTTGGGGGTGTTCTTCGTCCTTTACAGCGAAAAATACGACAACCTGATCGACGGAGCGGTTTACGGCTGGGCTACCGGGCTGGGATTCCAAACCCTTGCCATCCTCATGAGCGGAGATTCCGGGCTATCACCCACCGATGCCCGCATCATGGTTGCGCGATCACTTTCGGCGGCTCTTGTTTACGCCACCGCATCTGGAATTACCGGGTTGGCGATGACTCAATACTACTTCCGCCACCGCTCCAACCAGCTGATCGTCCTCCTCAGCGGACTCGGCGCGGCGGTCGGCTACAGCGCCCTGTTCAACTGGCTGACCCTTTCGGATGGAGAGTGGATCATCCCTGCGGTATACAGCATCGGCGGGCTGACCTTGATGAGCCTGTACATCACCGGGCGGCTGAGAAGCCTGATCATCCAATTGGGTGTGCAAAAGAAACGGGCGGACGGGCTGCTCGATATCGTCATCCCCATCGGCGTCAAGTTGTCGAATGAAAATAATTTCCAAAACCTGCTCGAAAGCATGTTGGTTGAGGCAAAGAACTTCTGCAACGCCGATGCCGGAACCCTTTATTTGAAAAAGAACGACGCGCTGGAATTTGCGGTTGTGCGAAACGATTCCTTGAAGATCGCCATGGGCGGAACCAGCGGAAATGAAGTCACCCTGCCGCCCATCGAATTGTACGACTCCGAAGGGAACCCGAACCGGCGCAACATCGCCGCCTACGCCGCCCTGACCGGCGAGATCGTCAACATCGAAGATTCCTACGAAGATAAACGATTCGACTTTACAGGCACACGCGAGTTCGACCAACGCACCGGCTACATCTCCGCATCCTTCCTGACCATTCCGCTCAAAGACAGCGAAGGCAGCGTACAGGGAGTTCTGCAATTATTGAACGCGCTGGATTCGCGGCGGAAGACGATTATCCCCTTCGACCCAAACCTACAGCAATTGATGACTTCCTTTTCCGCTCTTGCAAGCGCGGCGCTCGAAGGGTATATCGAAGAACAGAAACTTCGCAGTGAAATACGGGAGTTGCGTATCGAGATTGACAAGGCAAAACGCGATAATCAGGTGGCAGAGATCACCGATTCCACCTATTTCAAGGAACTTCAAAAAAAGGCGCAAAAATTCCGCGAGAGGGATAGCAAACCCGCGCCACGCGATACGGAAAAATGATTGCGCCAACACGGGAAGCGTATTGAAACTATCAGAAGTCCATATTGCAAAGTCGCAGGGAGTTTGATTCTTGGCAACTTTGCGTTAATAGCCCACCTTCCGGAATATTCCGCCGGTACAACCCGTCCATGCTTGCCAGGACTTTTATCCACAAAGGTGGGTTGTCCCGGCGCTAGGGCGACCCGGCAGAATCTCATATGACCTCTGAAAATAACAAAGAGCGCCCTTTGTGCGCCCGGTTGCATTACCCGCACAGGGCAACCCTCTCTGGCGCAACAAAATTCTCGTGGATTTGAACGGGTCCCCTTACTGTGTAACATCAATTAGTAAGGCGGGGAGTCGAAAGTTTCCCGACTTTCGAGCAAAATCTGGAGATTTTGCAGTCCGGGGTGAGAGCCTTTGTTTGCATATCAAACGCAGAATGCGGGATAGATTCAGTCCGCTTCCGTTTTCAGGGATATAATTTTCATGGTAAGGATAAGGCAGGAGAAATTTTCCGCAAAAAGGAAAGGACGCAGATATGAAACCAAAAAATATATTATTCAACTGGTTCGCCGCTTTTTTACTGGCAGCCTGCACCATCGGCGGCAATGCGACTGAAGTTCCAGCGGAAAGCCAATTGCCTGTTCTGCAGGCGACCCCAACCCTGACCCTTGCCGACAAAGTCGTTATTGAATTGACCAGCCAGGCGGATACAAGCATTCAATACAACACCGTCGGGCAGGTTGTCAAGTTCAAATTCACGATCAGGATGACAAGGAACGACAGCACAGACGTTCCCCCGAACTTGATCTTTACCGGCGCAACACCCGTCTGCCCTGCCATCAACAGCATCGGCAACCTGGACGAGCGCTTCGATACCAGCGAAGTCATGGATTGCGCCTTCGATTATCCGCTCACCCAGGCTGATCTCGACAAGGCTTCCGTCTCCTTTCCCGTAACGGTCAACATCTATTCGGTCAATTCGAATACCGCGACAGCCACCGTAACCACGATCCCATCGAAACTGCTCACATTGACAAAAACGGCAGACCCCGCAAGCTACTATCAGGTTGGGCAATCCATCAAATTCAATTACACCATCAAGAACAGCGGTTCCAGCCAATTGGGACCCGGTCAATTTACGGTCACGGATTCGGGGATCAACAATAACACCGCCTTCAATTGTGGGGATGCAAATGCCTCGCTCGCCTCTGGCGCGACCCTGACCTGTTCAGCGACATATACCGTCACCTCCGCCGATATGAATGCCGCTTCGATCACCACTATAGCCACAGCGGCGGGGGGAGGCGCGAATCCGTCTGCGCAGGCTTCGGTGACGCTGAATAAAACATCCGCGCCCGCGCTTGCTACAGGTTCCGCCATCCAGCACACCGTCATTGAAGGCGAATGGCTGTGGCAGATCGCCCGCTGTTATGGGGCGGATCCCGCCAAGACAATTGCGGCAAACCCACAGTTGGCGAACCCAGCCCAAATCAAAGCGGGAACCGTGATCACTGTCCCCAATATCGGCAGCAACGGAAAGATCAATCAACCGCCATGCGTCGG
>DAOTXI010000029.1:0-10795 GCA_034435475.1 Anaerolineales bacterium | reverse complement strand
CCGAAGGAACTCGCGGTTCGCTCCCACCCGTTGACCTGTACCCGCGTAAAGGAGAAGGGGTATGGCGTTCCGGGCTGCATATCTGCGAACTTGCCGATGGGAATCCAGGCTTCCTTGCCGCCCTCTTGCAACGCGGGGTCTATCAAATAGAAGACGGAGGGAAGACCGATCATCGCGCCGATCAAACCTCCAACGATGCCCGTAGTGACTTTGATGAAATCGCGCCGGGATAGATCGTGTGAATCAGACATGTGCGCCTCCAAAGAAGTATATTGCGCTTGCCGTTCGATATGGATAAAGATGGGGTGGCGTATTAAGGCTTTTGGAATTGGATTATAAGGGTCTTTGTACCCTGATTGTGTGTGACGGCAGGAATGAAAAATGCAGGATTTTCGTCACGTTTCATTTTGTCCGTCTTTTCACTTAAAATTTTAAGAGATAGCGGGTAAAATCAGAGCTTGTAATTATTTTCATCACGGAGGCATTCATGGGCTTGAAACGGGATGTCAGTCTCTCGACGGGATTGCGCTATCGCGGACCGGCAGGTTACCTGACTTTTATCCTTCACCGCATCGGCGGGCTGGGAATGGCGGCTTTCATCACGGTGCATATTCTCGTATCGTTCCTCGGGGGAAAGTTGGGGGCGGAGATCAACCATATCTATGAAAATTGGGCGTTCCAGGCTTTCGTTTTTTTCTGTGTGTTGTTCCATGCCATCAATGGACTGCGCATCAACCTGCTCGATCTCTTTCCAAAATTGCTTGTGCATCAAAAAGAGGCGATCTGGATCGAATGGGCGGTCTTTATCCCGCTCTACGGGTTATGCCTGTATGTGATCATTAGCACAGGGCTGGGAGGTTAACATGAAGGAAAAATCGAAAACCCTTTCCATCAAAGATCGCGGGCTGACCAATTTCGAGTCGATCATGTGGGTCTTCACGCGCCTTTCCGCGCTGGGGATGTACGCCCTGATCCTCTTCGCAATGATCGGCGCGCTGGTGATGGGCGCGCGCAACAATATGAACCTTGCCGACGTGATGCGATGGTCATTTATGCCGAATGTGACTCACGTCGAAAGTACGGATGTGCCCGATCTCGAGCCGTGGGCGACTCCCTTCTGGAAGTTGACTGCAATCGCCCTGCTGCTGGTCGCCACGGCGCACGGCGTACACGGGTTGGTGGTCATCGCCGACGATTACATCGTCAGCGAGGGTGGGCGCAAGATCGTGCGCTTTCTCAGTATCGTCATGATGGCCGGAATGAGCCTGATGGGTTTGTGGGTCATCTGGACGTCGTAAAACCATTAACCACAAAGGACGCGAAGGGCGCCAGGTTTACGAAACCTTTGAGATTAAACCCTTCGTGTACTTTGTGCCCTTCGTGGTAAAAAATTTCAGGAGTAATTCATGCCGAATGTTCATCAATTCGAAGTGATCGTGGTCGGCGCGGGCGGGGCGGGACTCATGGCGGGGTTGTACGCCTCCAAATCCGCGCAGACGGCGGTCATCAGCAAGTTGTATCCCACACGCTCGCACACGGGGGCGGCGCAGGGCGGCATCTCCGCGGCGCTGGGCAACTATGAAGAAGACAAACCCGAATGGCACATGTATGACACAGTCAAAGGGTCCGATTATCTCGGCGACCAGGATGCCATCGAGTTCATGTGCAATGAAGCCATTGACGCGGTTCTCGAGCTGGAACATATGGGACTGCCCTTTGACCGCACCCCCGAAGGCAAGATCTCACAGCGTCCGTTCGGCGGACACACCAACAACGAGACAGGCAAACCCGTCCGCCGCGCCGCCCATGCCGCAGACCGCACGGGTCACATGATCCTGCAAACGCTGTACCAGCAGTGCATCAAGAACAACGTGACCTTCTTCGATGAATATCAGGTCGTGGATTTCATCATGGTGAACGGAAAAGCATCCGGCATCGTCGCCATCGAGCTGGCAACAGGCGATATGCATACCTTCCATGCCAAATCCATTGTCTTCGCCACAGGCGGACATGGACGCATCTTTGAAGTGACATCCAACGCCTATGCCTACACCGGCGACGGCGCGGCGGTCCTGTATCGGCGCGGCATTCCGCTCGAGGATATGGAGTTCTTCCAGTTCCACCCGACGGGCATTTACAAACTCGGCATTCTCATCACCGAAGGCGTGCGCGGCGAAGGCGGCGTGTTGATCAACGGACAGGGTGAGCGCTTCATGCCGAAGTATGCGCCGTCTGTGAAAGACCTCGCTTCGCGTGATGTGGTTTCGCGCGCGATCCTGACCGAGATCAAGGAAGGGCGCGGTGTGGACGGCAAGAATTTCGTCTATCTCGATATCCGCCCTGAGAGCGTGAACAAATTTGCCGCGCTCGACGGGCGCACCAACCCCGACGGATCTCCTTACACGATCACGGGGGATACCGTCCTGAAAAAGATTCCCGACATCATTGATTTCTGCCGCGTCTATCTGGGCGTTGACCCGGTGACACAGATGATGCCCATCCAACCGACGGCTCATTACACGATGGGCGGAATCCCGACCAACAAGTTCGGCGAAGTGGTGGTGGACGATAAAGGCACGAAAGTTCCCGGCTTGTATGCGGCGGGTGAATGCGCGTGCGTCTCCGTCCATGGAGCAAACCGGCTCGGAACAAACTCCCTGCTCGATCTGGTTGTCTTCGGCAAATATGCGGGACTCAAGGCGGCGGAGTACGCCAAATCCGCTGAATGGACGGACCTGCCGCAGAACGCTGACTCAGCCGCGAGGTCCGAATTTGACGCGCTGCGCAATGGGTCAGGAAAAGAAAACGCGTTCGACCTGTCCAATGAGATGAAGAGCGTCATGTTCCGCGATGTCGGCATCTACCGCAGCGAAAAGGAAATGGCTTCGGCGCTGGAGAAGGTGCGCGAGATGCAGAAGCGGTACAAGGAAGTGCGCGTGAGCGATACGGGCACGATCTTCAATACCGAATTGTTGAACGCCTGGGAACTGGGCAACATGCTCGAAGTGGCGGAAGTGGTCGCGATGAGCGCATTGAACAGAAAAGAATCGCGCGGCGGACATTCGCGCGAGGATTATCCCGAACGCGATGACGCGAACTGGTTGAAGCACACCCTGGTGACGAAGAAGAACGGCAAGGCAGAGATCAGTTACAAGCCGGTTGTGATCACGAAGCATCAGCCAAAAGCGAGAGTGTATTAAGGTTTCAGGTTTCAAGTGTCAGGTGTCAGGTATTTACACCGAGCGCTTTAGAGGAGTCTTTTATGGAAATTACGGTTAAGATTTTCCGATATAACCCCGAGAAGGACCAGCGCGGCAATTATGTGACCTATAAGGTCGAAGCCGATCCGAACGACCGCGTGCTGGATGTGCTCGAATACATCAAGGGCAAGACCGATGGCGCGTTGTCGTTCCGCCGTTCGTGCGCGCACGGCGTGTGCGGCTCGGATGCAATGCGCATCAACGGGCGCAACCGGCTGGCGTGCAAGGTGCTGGTGCGCGATGTGGGCGAGAATATCACCATCGAGCCGGTGTTGGGCATGAAGGTCAGGAAAGACCTGATCGTGGACATGGAGCCTTTCTTCGATAACTACAGGAAGATGCTGCCGTATCTGATCAACGACTCGCCCCTGCCTGAGAATGGGCGTGAGCGGCTCCAATCCCCCGAACAGCGCGCGCGCTTCGATGAAACCACCAAATGTATTCTGTGCGCCTGCTGTACCACCTCCTGCCCGTCGTTCTGGGCGAGCGACCAGTATTACGGTCCCGCCGCGATTGTGACCGCGCATCGCTTCATCTTTGACAGCCGCGACGAAGGCGCCAGCCAGCGTTTGCAGGTCCTCGCTGAGACGGACGGCATTGCCCGCTGTCACACGGCATATAGCTGCACCGAAGCCTGTCCGCGCGAGATTCAGGTGACGAAAGCCATCGGCGAGGTGAAGATGGCGATTGTGACGGGGAAGGTGGGGTAGGTAGAGATTGGTAATTGGCAAGCCGTATCCATGTGGATGCGGCTTGTTTTTTTAGGCAGTACAATATCGGCATGATAAACATGATAATTTCCAAGTCCCTCGTTTCCGTTCATTGGTTGAGAGAAAACCTTCACACGAAAAACCTGATTGTCTTCGATGCCAGCATGAAACCGGTGGGGAATGTCGCCGCGCCGCAAACGGCTGGATATATTCCCGGCTCGCGGCGTTTCGATTTCGATGAACACATCCGCGAGCAAAACACATCCCTGCCGCACATGATGCCCGCGCCTGAGTTCTTCACCGAAGAGATGCAAAAACTCGGTGTCAACAAAGACAGCGCCATCGTCGCCTATGATAACGTCGGCGTATATGCCAGCCCGCGCGCGTGGTGGATGTTCCGCGCGATGGGGCATGATAATGTGGCTGTCTTGGATGGAGGTCTGCCTGCATGGATGGATGCGGGTTATGAGGTTTCGTCCACGCTGGCAACTTCATCTCTTCGCGGAGACTTCGCCTCGAATCCGCGCCCGGGCTTGTTCGTTGACTCTCAAGCAGTGACCCACGCCTTGAGCGACTCCGCTTACAGCGTGCTGGATGCCCGGTCGGCGGGACGGTTCACAGGTCAGGAGCCCGAGCCGCGCGCAGGGCTGAGAGGCGGACACATGCCCGGGGCGGTGAATCTGCCCTTTAGCGAGACTCAAATCAACGGCGTGATGAAATCCCCTGCGCTTCTCCGTGAAATGTTCGCGCAATATCAAAACAAAAAGTTGATCTTCAGTTGCGGCTCCGGCGTGACGGCTTGCATTCTCGCGCTGGCGGCTGAGCAGGCGGGGTTGAATGAGTTGGCGGTGTACGACGGCTCTTGGGCCGAGTGGGGCGCGGAGTCATCCGGCTTACCGGTCGTTTAGCGATTATCCCCGTCGCCTTGAATTTTGCCGCGGGCTTGGCGGTCTAAAAGTTTTTCCAAATTCGCTTCGGCGATCTCATCGAGCGGAAGGTCCAACTCGGTGGCAACCTGCGCGATGTACCAAAGCACGTCGCCCAGTTCGGCTTTGAGCGCCTCCCGTTCCGCGTCGCCGATATTGCCCTGCCTGTCCCTGAAAATTTTCTTGATCTTGCCCGCCACCTCTCCCGCCTCGTTGACCAAACCCAATGCGGGATAAATAACAGGATGCCCAATGGCGGGATATTGCGCCGTGGCGCGGGATTTTTTCTGGTAATCGTTGAAGTTCATGGATGAGTCCTTAAACAGTCAAATTTAGCGCAATACTATGCCCCAACTCCTCATATTCATGCAAAAACAAGGAGTCGAACTCCTTGTTTTTAGTGAAGGGCTGATGGACGATCAATTTTGCCTCAACGGTTGGTTGATCTCGATCAAATGCCCGTCCGGGTCGCGGAAGTGTGCAGTGCGGATGCCCCAATCAGCATGGTCGGTGGGTTCGGTGAGCAGGGTCACGCCGTGTTGACGCAGATGCTTGCAAAACTCATCCACACTTTCGACGGAGAAGGTCAGGCAGATGGTGTCTTGCATCTCGGCTTGCACGGGTTTTGCGGATGTGCCGAGCGTGGCGCTCATTTCGGCTTTGTCGAAGAGCGAGATATTAACCGCGCCGATCTCGAAATCGGCGTAGGTGCCGTCTTCTGTGCCGAAGTTGGGCTTGAAACCCATCACGTCGCGGTAGAAGCGGAAGCAGGCTTTGAAGTCTGTGACAAGCAGGCGGGTGAATTCGTATTTTGGGGTCATGAAGTTCTCCTAATTAAAAGACTTGGCCAAATTCTGCCACCATGCATCCTTCTCGCCGGGGACGAAGGGCGTATAGAGCGTGATCCGATCCGCAATGCCGCCGAAGCGTTTCTTCAAGTCTGCGGCGAGATTTTCCTGTGTGGTCATGAGACAAAATTCGTTGAGCATCTCGTCGGTGATGAGCATGGGCATTTCGTGCCATTCGCCTTTGGCGGCAAAGCCGGAGAGGGCTTCGGCAACGTCGCCCCAGCCGTGCAGATCCATCACGGCTTTATAAGACGGAGTTGACGCATAGAACGCGATCTGCATCCGCGCAAAGGCTTCTTCTTCAGGGGATGTGGCGATGAAAGGAGTCATCGAAACGGCGATGTTGCCCCGTTTGCGTCCGCTTTTTTGGAGTCCCTCTTCGAGGGCGGGCAAAATTACTTCGTTCATGTATCGCGGACTGTTGAATGGATGCGCGTGGAAGCCTTCGCACAGTTCACCTGCAAGTCTTGCCAGTCCGGTGTTGACTCCCGCAATGTAGATCGGGATGTTCGGGTTGTCAATTTTGCCGGGATTAAAGAACGGTGACATGAGCGTGATCTTGTAATGCTCGCCGCGGAAATTTAACTTTGTGCCGTTCTGCCAGCAGTCCCACAAAGCGCGGATGACCTGAATCTGCTCGCGCAATTTGCCCGTCACTGATTCGGGCCAGGTCATGCCGAAGCGCCTCTCGATATGCGCCTTGACCTGTGTGCCCAAGCCCAGGATGAATCGTCCGTTCGACTGAGCCGCCAAGTCCCATGCGGTGTAGGCGAGGTTGGCAGGCGAGCGCGCAAACGACACGGCGATGGCGGTGCCAAAGTCCATGCTTGCAGAATGTTCCGCGATCAAAGTGCATGGCAGGAAGGGATCATGCTGGGTTTCTTGAGTCCACAAGGCGGCGAAGCCGGTCTCTTCGGCGGCTTTGGCAATGACGGGAATCTCTTTCAGTTGAACGGGGGGCAAGGCGGCATCGAGTTTCATGGGGCAAGTATAGTATCAAGCGGATGCCTGAACAAGTGGAAAAATACGAATGCCGCGCCGGGTGTTCAAATCCATTATGGTAAAATCTTCGGCAACCATAAACATTTGCGAGGACAGATCATGAGTAATAAATCATCCCAGAAAATTTCACGCCGCGACGCCATAAAAATTCTGACAGCCGCTGCCGGGGCGGCGGCATTGGCAAATATCCCCGACAAATGGACCAAGCCCGGCATGGATCTCGGCGTGCTGCCCGCTCATGCGCAGACCAGCATTGGTCCCCGCACGCTTGCGCCCGGACCCTCCGACCCCGACGCCAATTATTGCTTTGACCTGCCCGCCTCTGCAACGATTAATCCGCCCGATTCCGGAATCCTCCTGCGTTATACGATTACGCTCAGCGCGGGCTTGTCGCTGTTTGCGCCTGCCGCGTTGACCGGCACAGTGGCAACGGACGGCTCCGGCATGGCGAGTCTTACCATTACTGTGGATACCTCATTCTTCGATGTTGGCAGCGTGGTTTCCGTACTATGGGAGTTTGACAACCCGGCAGACGGCTCGGGCAGCGGCATCCAGGAATTTATCAGCGGCGGAGCCGGTTGTTAATTTTCCCATCGGTGACATAAAACATGCCGATTCCCACACCGATGGAAGGATTTCACGTCGAAGCGCTGGATGGGGAGGTCGTTCTCTTGAACCCGGAGCGAAACCTCGTCATTCATGGGAATCAAACCGGGGCGCTTGTCTGGCAGTTGTGCGATGGGAAACGAAGCGTGGAGGAGATCGTCGAAATTCTTGGCGCGGCTTACCCGGAGGCGCGTGAAGAAATTCAGGCAGACATCCCCGAAATGATTCGAATGCTCGCTGCCCAGGGCATATTGCGGACAGAGTGAGCGCCGTCCCAGCCAATACCCGGCTGATCCGTTTTGCGGGCAATACCATCCGGTTTGTGACCCATGAGGCGGGCATCCTCCGCGCGCTGGATGCGCACCTGAAAAATTGTCAGGGCGGGGCTGGGGCGGTTGTAGCGACATATGAAATTGCCGCCGTTGACGATGCTTTTTCGGTAACCGTCAACGGCGGCAATCTTTATTCTGGAGTCGGGCGTGGACAAGTCCTGCCGCTTTTGATGCGCGACGGGCTGGCGCAATTAAACGGAACGGCAACCGCGAGCCTTGTCTTCCATGCTGCGGCGTTGACAAGGTTTGGGCGCGGGTTGATTCTCTCCGGTCCGGGGGGAAGCGGAAAATCATCCCTCGCCGCCTGGCTGACCGCCACCGGCTTTCAATATCTGACCGATGAAGTTGTCTCCTTCCCTTTGGAAGGCGCGAAAATTGACGGGTTTTGCCGTTCCATCGTTCTCAAACGCGGTTCGGAATTTATCTGGCGGCATTGGCTGGAAAATAAAAGCGCCGATGACGGTTTTCTTCGATTTGAAGATGGAAGCGCCTGGGTTGCCCCAACGCTGTTCAACCCAAACGCGATTTGCCAAAGCGCCGTTCCGCGCGTCGTCGTGTTTCCAAAATACGTCTCCGAAGCGCCGATGATCGCGCGCCGCCTCACCCCCGCCGATTCCTTATTCCGCCTGATGCAGTGTCTTGTCAATGCCCGCAACTTTCCCGACGGCGGCATGTCGGCGGCTGCCCGCTTTGCAAAACAGGCTCAATCCTACAGCCTGATCTATTCCGACATGGAGGGCGCAGCCGAATGGATCACGCAGACCCTGCGCGCCGCGTAAGCCAGACCTACCAGATTCTGGCGTTGTGCGCCCGCGCCGATGGGCATCCGCTTTTTTACGAACAACTGGCGCGCCACCTGGGCAAATTTACCGCCTGGCGCGAATTACCGCATCAAGCCGAACTTCACGGCATGGCTCCATTGCTGCGGCATCATATTCGCCAATTGGGGGCGTCCATTCCGGCGGAGACTGCCCGAATCCTCGACGGGCTGTATCTTCGCCAGCGCATTATCAACCAAGCCCATACACAAACCCTGCTGCAAGTCCACCCGCTATTGGAAAAAGCAGGTATTCGCGCCCTTCTCCTCAAAGGGATCGGACTCGCCCATCAATATTACCCCGACCCCGCCCTGCGCCCCGTCAGCGATATTGACCTGTTGATTCGATGGGAAGACGCGCCAGCCGCGCTGACCCTGCTCGCCGGCGCGGGCTTTCGGGCAGACGCGCTTCCATCTCCGCTCGAACCGATTCGCAAAGAACTGACAGCGGATTCCCCGCCGAAACATGGAATTTCCACCCGCGTCGAATTTCATTACCCCGAAGAAAGCCCGCGCGGCGAATTCAACGGCTTGGATGAATCTCCCGCCCTGGTCAATATCAATGGGCATTTGATTCAAACGCCGGGCGTCATCCCAACCCTGCGTTACCTCACCCGGCATTACCGCCGCCACCTGTTTGCCGCAATCGATTCAAAACCCCTGCAACTGAAATGGATCGCCGACCTCGTCAGCCTTGCGGAGCGGAATGCCGAAGCAATTGACTGGCGCACCTTGCACCGGAGCGCCCCATTCCTAATCAGACAATTTGAAATTTTCTACAGCCTGACCCCGCCCTCTGACGCCATAAAAGAAGCGACGCCCATAACCGGCTCCGTGCCGCCCAAGGGGGTAAATCAATATCCCTCCGGCTGGCCCCAACAGCCTTTCTCACACTGGAAACAAACGGGATTGTTGAAATTCCTGCGCCACACCTTTTCGTCCCCTTCCGAATGGTGGCTGCGCCTGTATTATGGAATTGACAAAGGGTCTGTCCCTGTGTATGGGCGGCTCATCCACCCATTGAAAATTCTTGGGAGAATTCTGCGAATCATATTCCGAAAAGACCCGCGCTGATCACCCCTCCAACAAATACGCCATGATCCAACTTGTCGTCGCGTTCAAGCCGTCCATGTGAGCGCGCTCGTAGTTGTGGGATGCGTCAATGCCGGGACCGATCAGCGCCAGCGCCACGTCGCCGCCCGCGCGCCAGAAGGCTTCTCCGTCTGAGCCATAGAAGGGATAAACATCGGTCTTGTAGGGAAGGTTATGCTTCTCGGCAATGCCGCGCAATTTTTTATTCAAGCCCTCGTGATACGGTCCGCCGCTGTCTTTGATGCACAAGGTCGCATGAAATTCATCCGACTCCTGACCGGGTCCAACCACCGCCATATCCACGGTGACCAACTCCGCCACATCATCAGGGATGCCCGCCGCCGCGCCATGACCGACCTCTTCATAATTTGAGATGTGGAAGTAAACGGTTCGTTTCGGACTTTGCCCTGATTCCACCATTGACCGAATCGCCGCGACGAGATTCGCCACACAAGCCTTGTCATCCAGAAAACGCGAGCGGATGAATCCATTCGTCACTTCGGTGCGGGTATCGAACGCCACGCAATCGCCGATGTTGATTCCCAACGCGCGAGTCTCCGCTTCAGACGTAGTCCGCGCATCAAGGCGCACTTCCAAATGTTTGTCATCGCGTGGCAGGTCCGGTCCGCTGTGGATGTGACCCGAAGCCACGTCAATCAGCACCGATCCGCGAATTTTTTCACCTTTGGCGGTGAAGACCCATACGCCTTCAGTTTCAACCGTTGGCCACTGAATCCCCCCAATACGACTCAGGCGCAAGCGCCCATTGCTCTTGATCTCTTTCACTACTGCGCCAAGCGTGTCAACATGCGCCGTGAGCGCAACCGGCGGCAGGTTACTTTCCACTCCCCACTTTCCAACCAATGCCCCTTTGCGGGTTCGGCTCAATTCCAACAGCTTATATTTAGACAATTCTCGTTCCACGAAATCAATCGCCGCACTGGCAAAACCCGTCGGCGAAGGGATGTTGAGCAGGTCAACGAGAAAGTTAGTGAAATAGGTTTCGTCAATTTTTGGGAGGGACATGGGATTCCTTTCGGTTGCAAGTTGAAAGTTTCAGGTTGAAGGTTCTTAACTTGCAACCTTCAACCTTCAACCCTAAATTCCTTCAAACTCGCTAATCTTCTTCTTCCACTCATCCGTCACGGGAATGGTCTTCATGCTTTTGTAGTCGAACGTGACCAAAATAACCTCGCCGCTTG
>DAOTXI010000028.1:0-1754 GCA_034435475.1 Anaerolineales bacterium | reverse complement strand
GGATGATATTGACCGTCACATTTGATTCTTTCAACTCGGCGGCGAGGGAAAGCCCCATAGTCTCCTGGGCAGATTTAGCGGCGGTGTAAACGCCCGATTTGCCGGGCGGGTTTGGTACGGTCGAGGCGGAGACGAGGATGACACGTCCCCAGCTGTTTTCCGATAACGGTCCTTCAAATGCCTTGAATAAATTGAACGTGGTGCGGACGTGCTGGTTCAACATGAACTCAAGGTCTTCGTTCGATGCTTCGGCGAAGGTCTTGCCGCCGATCCAGCCGCCGACGAGATGGAACAAGGCGTGGACCGCGCCAAATTTGGAGACCACAGCCCGGGCGGAGTCTTGAACCGCCTGCTCATCGAGCAGGTCCACGGTGGCGGCGTAGAGTTGCTTTGAGGGAAGATTCAAATCACGGACCAGGGATTCCAATTTCTCTTTATCGTTATCGAGCAGGGCAAGGTTATGCCCCAGTCCCGCAAAGGTCTTCGCCGCCAAACTTCCCAACACGCCCGTCGCGCCTGTAACAACAATCGTCTTATTCACATTCAACTTTTAACCTGTACCCTTCAACTTGTCACTCATACAACGCTTTGATCTGATCCTCGGTCATACCCTCGACGATGGGACGGTCGCTTTGTTCGGGCAGGTGTTCCTTGCCGTGAAAGTCAATCATATGACCAGATTTGGCGGCTTTGGTTTGCAGGTAAAAAATATTGTGGTCGTTGGTCGGCAGGATGTGCGGCAGGCGTTCATTGATCTTAACGCCATGCTGTTCGAGCTGGGCGATCTTCTTCGGGTTATTCGTCATCAACTGGATGGACTGCACCTTCAAAGAGTGAAGCATGTGCGCGGCGACGGCGTAATCGCGCTCGTCATCGCGGAAGCCAAGCGCGAGATTCGCCTCGACCGTATCGAGACCCTGGTCCTGCAAAGTGTAGGCGCGGATCTTGTTGGTCAGTCCAATACCACGTCCTTCCTGGCGAAGATACAAGACCATGCCGCGTTCCATGCTGCCGATCTTTTTCAACGCCGCTTCAAGCTGGTCGCGGCAGTCGCAGCGCAACGAGCCGAGCGCGTCGCCCGTCAAACATTCCGAATGTAATCGCACAGGCACATCCTCCGCGCCGATCACATCGCCTTTGATGATGGCAACGTGTTCCTTGTCATCCCGGTTATTTGAAAAAGCCACGATATGAAAATCGCCGAAGCGGGTGGGTAGTTCCGCCATCGCTTCGATGTGAACGCAGACATGGTCCACGCCGTATCCTTCACATTCGTGACAGCAATCCTCTTCCAACAGAATCTGTACTTTTTCATGCAACATTGTAGACATAAGTTTCTCCAATTCAAGTGACAGTCGCTTCGCATGCGACTATCACTTTCTTTTCTAAAAAAATTTATATTTCAAAATCACTCCGCCGTCGTCCCACTGCTCCACGCTAGTGAGATGCATTTCCAGCGCGTTCTCGCGCAAAATGCCCATGCCGTCGGCAGGCGTCGGGGCATTTGCGCCGCCGAAGATCATCGGGGCGACATAGATCATCAATTCATCCACAAGACCCAACCGCATGAGTTCAAAATTGATCGTCCCCCCGCCTTCCACCATCAGGTGATCCACGCCAATTTTTTTCAAAGTCAACATCATCTTCGTCAAGTCTACGCGGGGGGAATCATCCACGAATACTTCGACGCCCAACGCGCGCAACTGCCCGATCTGGCTTATAGATGTTTGTGAAGTTGTAAATATTACTCTCCG
>DAOTXI010000027.1:0-3917 GCA_034435475.1 Anaerolineales bacterium | reverse complement strand
ACTATCAGCATTGGGCGAATTTACTTCCGCGCGCCGGACGACCCTTGAACTACTAAACAAAATGAGCGACCTGGACTGGGGACAAAAAGCCCGGCACGCCATTTTTGGTCCGACCGATTTTCGTGAAGTGGCGGGGTTTATGGCAGACCACGACCGAATGCACGCCCACCAAGCCTTTACAGACTTGAAACAGCTGTAATACTCGTTTTGTGGCTTTTTGGGGTTTGATGAGGTAAAAAAACCTTTTGGGCACGGATGAAACGGATTACGTGGAGAAATACGGTTCTTCTTTTGTTTTTCATGCAAATCCGTTACTCTTGAGTCGGTCGTCCGCGGTCAGCGGTCAAATTGGGCTTGAAGCCTGACTAAAAGCATAATCTGCGTAAGATGAGTTAATTAATCCCAGAGAACCCGTTTTGTTCTGTATTTTCCGGCGTGTCCAATTCCCTGATTTTGTGTTTAACAAGAATAGACATCATCCAAAATAACCATCCCGAAGGTTTTTCGAACCCTTCAAAGGGCAAAATGTCAACCTTTGGGACGGTTTTCCTTATTACGGATAAAGTCTAATATATTCGCCCAGGTTTTATTATTATCGGCGATGGAGGTTTCCGCGAAATGAGAAAACGAGTTGTAGTAACGGGGCTGGGCTGCATCAGCCCGGTGGGGAATAATGTAAAAGATACATGGGATGCGTTACTGGCGGGGAAATCGGGCGCGGCGCCCATTAAGGCATTCGATGCCAGCGGGCACAAGACAAAATTTGCAGCGGAAGTGAAAGGCTTCGACAGCGCGGCATTGCTCGGTCCGCGTGAGGCGCGCAAGATGGATCGCTTTACGCAGTTTGCCATTGCCTCTGCATTGGAGGCGCTCGAACAATCCGCATTGAAAATTGATGAATCGAACCGTGACCGGACGGGGATTCTGATCGGCTCTGGCATTGGCGGAGTTATCACAACCATCGAACAATACGAGGTGTTCAAGGAAAGGGGACCGGAACGGGTCAGCCCCTTTCTTGTCCCGATGATGATCTCGGACAGCGCGGCGGGGAATCTTGCCATCCGCATCGGCGCGCGCGGACCGAACATGTCCATTGCCACCGCCTGTGCATCCGGCACAAACGCCCTCGGCGAAGCGGCGGAAATGATCCGGCGCGGCGCGGCAGACGTGATGATTGCCGGAGCGGCAGAGGCGGCGATTCATCCGCTCACCATGGCGGGCATGAACGTCATGACGGCTCTCTCCACCCGAAACCACGAACCGGAACGCGCCTCCCGCCCCTTCGATAAAGCCCGCGATGGATTCCTGATGGGGGAAGGCGCGGCGATTCTGATTCTTGAGTCTCTCGAACACGCCCAGACGCGCGGCGCGAAAATTCTTTGTGAGTTCACCGGCTACGGCACTTCAGATGATGCGCATCACATCTCCGCCCCGGCAGAGAATGGCGCGGGCGCAGCCATCTCCATGAGTAACGCCTTGAAAGATTCCGGGATTAAAGAGAACGAAATCTCCTACATCAATGCCCACGGAACTTCGACACAGTTGAACGACAAGAGTGAAACCGCTGCAATCAAGACGGTCTTCGGCGAACAAGCCTATAAGCTGGCGGTCTCCTCGACCAAATCCATGACCGGGCATTTGTTGGGCGCATCTGGCGCGTTGGAAGCCGTGATCTCTGCCCTGGCGATCATGGACCAGACCCTGCCTCCCACGATCAACTATGAAACCCCTGACCCCAATTGCGACCTGGATTATGTGCCGAACAAGGCGCGGCAGGCGCGGGTCGAACACGTTATGTCCAACTCATTCGGCTTCGGCGGGCACAACGCCACCCTTATTCTCAGCCGCTTTCATTAAGGAGCAAGAATGCCATTTGCGCACATCACGGGCTGGGGCACCTCGGTCCCGGAACCTGTTCTAACCAATGACGATATCGCCAAGATGGTGGATACCAACGATGAATGGATCCGCGACCAGACGGGCATCCGCGAGAGGCATATTGCGCGGGAAGACCAGTTTACCTCCACGTTGGCGGTCGAAGCGGCGATCAAGGCTTTGCAGGTGGCAAACCTCGCCCCCACCGAACTGGACCTGATCATCGTTACATCCTCCTCGCCGGAGTATATTTTTCCCGCCACTGCCTGCCTCGTGCAGGATCAGATCGGCGCGACCAAAGCAGGGGCATTCGACCTGCTTGCCGCTTGTTCCGGGTTTATTTATGGGGTAAACATGGCGGCGCAATCCATTCGTTCGGGTTCGATCAAAAATGCGCTTGTCATCGGTTCGGAGACTCTCTCGCGCTTTGTAAACTGGAAGGACCGTAATACCTGCATCCTGTTTGGCGATGGGGCGGGGGCATTCGTCCTGCAAGCCAGCGACCAGCCGGGGGGAGTCCTCTCGGCGGTGATGCACTCCGACGGGTCTGGCGCGGATTCGCTAACCTTGCTGGGAGGCGGAGCTCGGCATCCTGCCACTGAATTGACCGTCCACGAGGGGAAGCATTTCGTCCAGATGGATGGCAAGGCGGTCTTCCGTTTTGCCACACGGGTGATGGGTGCGGCGACAAAGGAGGCACTCGAACTTGCCGGGCTGACCACCGCAGATGTAGACTGGGTCATTCCGCATCAGGCGAATTACCGCATCATCGAAACGGCGGCGAAATATCTCAAAATGCCCATGGATAAGTTCGTGGTCAATGTGGATCGCTATGGCAATACATCCACGGCGTCAATCCCCATTGCCGCAGTCGAAGCCATCGAAAAAGGACAGCTGAAAGCCGGGAACAAAGTGGTTTTTGTGGGCTTCGGCGCCGGGCTGACCTGGGGCGCTCTCGCCGCCGAGTGGACGGGTCCCATGCCTGCCAAAAAGCATATCCACCCCGAGCAATATCGTTTATTCGCCCGCCTGCGATCCCTCCTGCGCCGCGCGTTACGATATATCGAAGGGTTACTCTCACGCCGCGAGCTTTAACCGCGTTTTTGCCAAATCGTGGTACGATACGGACAAGTCAAGAAAAAGGAGCAATAACAATGCCAATACGATTTGGACCCCTCGAATTAATCATCCTGCTTGTCATCGTCGTCCTGCTTTTCGGACCCGGGCGCATCGGCAAGGTGGCTGGCGAGATCGGCAAAAGCATCAAATCTTTCCGTGAAGGGATCGGCGGTAAGGATGAAGAGAACAGCCAGGCACCCACGGACGATGAGAAGAAGTAAATAATTGGTCGCAACAAAGCAACAGCCGCTTTCAATGCGGCTGTTGCTTTGTATATTTAGGGTTTCCTTTGTTTTGTATGAAATCCGTGTACGGAACCCCTCACTCAAAGCCACTGTGATTTTTGTCTCACAAACGAAACGCCCCCGCCTCGATCGAGGCGGGGGCGGGTGCAGGCAAATTTTACGGCAGATTGAAGGTTCGCACGAGGAAGACCGCCATTGGCGGCGCGGGTGACGGGGTTGTTTGGGCAGTAGTTCCCGCCGTTGCAGCCGGAGGTGATGCCTTCGTTTGCCAACTGCTCGATCCATGCCGCAGTGGACAGGCTGGCGGGGACATCGTCAAACATGGTTCCAGTCGCGGCAGGAGGCGCATAAACTGACCCGTATTTTGCACGCAGGAGGAAGATTGCCATTTGAGCGCGGGTCACTGAATTATCGGGGCAGTAGTTCCCGCTCCCACAGCCGCCTGTGATACCCGCGTTGTACAGACTTTCAATATATTGCCATGCCCAATGATCAGTAGGGATATCGTTGAAGGTGAGGGGTTCAAATTTGAATGCTCCCATATCGCAATGATCTCGCTGTGGGCGTGTGACTCCGCGTTGGTCCAGGTTATTGACGGTACCCGGGTCGGAGCAAACTGTATCGTCGCCCGCATCAATGGCTGGGCTGCCGGGTTGTAAGGCCATTGTTTGAGTGGGT
>DAOTXI010000026.1:0-7694 GCA_034435475.1 Anaerolineales bacterium | reverse complement strand
TTTTTTTGCCATCCTCTATTTTGTACATACACATTACAATTCTACCGCCTTGAGCGTTGACTTCGGTAATCAAACTGTCTGTTGGGTAAATCAATTTACTCCTCAAAAAGCCAAATACATTGTATGCCTCTTCTAGCGAAGGCGCTTCTAGAATTAATTCCAAATATTGGCCGCCGTCAATCGTGGATACATCTATTTTAATTTTTGTTTCCTGAAATTTGTATTGCTCAATCCATAGACCTATCTGATCAGATATGGCTTTTTTGACATCATTGTCGCTTATTCCATGTGAACTCAAATGCTCCATTGCCTGTTGAATGTACGTTGTCCCCAAGTCAGCTTTGTAAAGTTGTTCTCCATTACTGTTTTTCAAGATGCGCGTGTATCGTTCGATATTGTAGTCATTTTTTCGAGCCACAATAAAAACTTCCCGATCCACTTTATGTAGGTTAATTGAATCTTCGGGGGTTATAAAATTACCCAAACTTTGAACAACGATCTGAAGTTTCAATGGAGACAGTTCAACGACCTCAATATCAGTTACAGGCAAATTTGCCGCCTGAAACTGCTGACTTAGATACTCTACAACCTCTTGTTTTCGGGCTTGAACAATAGTGTAGTATCCAAAGGCGCTGACAACAATTGTGATTGTAATAAGGATTATTATTAATCTTGAGTTTTTCATTTTTGCCTCCAAGTTATGGACCGTAATTACGATATTCATAGTCTTGTATTTGGTCAACAGAGTATGGACTGTCCGCGCGCCAACGAGCCTGGTCAAATAAAGCCCATCCTGTAGGACTCAAGTAATAAACTTGAGAAAAAGTTGCATTCAATTCATTTAACGAGCTGGCATGAACTTCAGAATATGCTAATACAGTATTTGGAGCATATTTTTGTTCCATATCAAAACATTCCATATAATTGTTATCAACCTGCCCGCACCAAATTGTGCCGCCTCCCCAAATAACATAATAGTCAGAAGTTGTTCCCCAGCCCTGATTTCCAAAAAAATGGTAATCATGAACTTCATTTCCGCCATTAGGTATCCACCATTCTATATACCTTTTAGGAGGAGTTGTGTAATCGTAGTAATATCTCCAACCAGCTTGTACCCAAGGTTTGGGACCTACTAAAGATACCCAGCTAGACTCGCCGCTCAACTCTACTCCATCTGCCCTTAAGTAACTCACTAAGTAAGGCGCCTGCGGTGGTGCAGAAATTACTGCTTTTATACCATAAGCGTCAGTTCGGCGATTTCCTGTATACCAAGTTCCAACAGTCGCAGTTGGCACTATTGTGGCTGTAAATGTGGGAATCGTTGTGACTGTCGGCGAGGGTGTGAGAGTTTTCATCAGTGTTGCCGTCGCCGTTGGGCTGGGAGTGGAAGTCGGCGTAACCGTCATAAAGTTCTGATTGCTGTACAGGTAGATATGCCCCACAATCGAGTAGCCCGTGATGGGAACACAAGCCGGCACAGAGATGCAAATTCTGCGTCGGCTGGTGTATGCAGGTCTTACGGCATCGTTGTCACCGTTCCTTCAAACACCCAGGGGCCTTCGCGGACAAACATCTGTTGGAACGCTTCATCGAGATGCTGTCGCGCTTCTTCTTCGCTCATGGACTGCGGCTTTTCCAGAATTTCTGTTTTTGTGCCGGATTCGGTCTGGGCGCAGGCGATCTTGATGCCCAAATCCTTGTCGTCCAATATGCTTTGCATCGCCTCGCTGGTCGCACACCCCGCGCCTTCATTGGGCGTTCCGCCAATGGCGAAGACAGTTAAACGTACATAGTCAGATTGGAGAGTCTGATTATCAAGCGATGGGCGAAATTTCAATGTATCACACCGGTAATCTGGAAAACTACCAGAAGATATTACTTGATTGCTAGTTATCGGCGGATTTCCAATCCTAGTAATAAAGCGCCTTTCGCCATTTGCGGAAGTCTGAACCATCTCAAAAGACTCAAAGAGAGCCAGACGTAATTCCACATCGTCAATTTGAGCCATTACTTTGTAATATACCCAATCATTACTATCAGGGGTCTGAAAACACACATCCGCCCTGAACTCGCCTTCTTCTATTCGGAAATTCGCCGCTGCCATTTCCACGCCGTTGACGGTTTGAACCGAGATTTCCGATTGGGCATACGGCTGGAGTTTCTGCTCGATAAAGCCCGGCACCGAGGTGGGCAGGGTGGTCGGTGTGGGGAAGGCGGGGTAGGTATCCTGGGCAGAAGCGGCGGGTTCTGAGCGTGGCATCACATAAAACAAGGCGGCAATCACCAATGCGATCATTGCAAAGGAAAGCGCGAAAGTAAGCGTATTTTTTTTCATCGAAAATCTCCTTTCTAATCGGACGGCTGCGCGGCAAAGCAGTTGTTCAAGCCATAATCTGAATTCAGGTTAATGGGCTGCGGCGGAGGATAGACAGGGCTGGTGGATAGATTGCCGCAATTCAGGGCGGGTCCAAAGCCTGCGCTCACAGCATACATAGGTGTATAAAGCGACTCCTCAAGAGTAGCAACTCCCTCCGCGCTCCATATACCAAGCGAATAATCAATCCCACCCCAGCGAATGCTGCCTTCCGCCCATGACTGAGCGCCAGTGGTATTTCTGGTTCTTTCCCATTGGGCGAGACAAGAGGGAGAATACCTATTTTCCACTACTCCAATAGGGTTGTCACTATCATCGTAAATTATCCTGCCGCCTGATGGGGGTGGCGCATCTACATTGCACCCCATTGTCTGCGGATTCAAGCCATTACAACTATCGCCATAACACTGCGCGGCGGAGGTCGGCGTGACCGTCGGGGTCTTGGTCGCTGTCGCAGTGGGCGTTGGGCTGGGAGTCATGGTCGGCGTGACGGTCATGAAGTTCTGGTTACTGTACAGGTAGATATGCCCCACAACCGAGTAGCCCGTGATGGGCCAGTCTACGTTGCCCCGCACGGTCAGGAAATTCTGGGCGGTGGGGTTGCTTCCGGGCACATCCTTCCATTCGTCGGTCTGGTTGTGAACCGAAACGTCGTATCCCGCTCCGCTGGTGAAAGAGGCGTAATCCACATACGCGTAGCCGTTTTGTTGGATTCGCACTTTCGACAATACCGTGTTGCTGCCATACCCCGAGGTTTCGCCATGCCAAAAATCAGACTGCATACCCAGATACCCGCCGCCATCCGCCCGTTTGAACGTGCCGATGAAATTATCATACGCCGTCGCGCCGCCGGTCAAGCCCTCGACGACGATGTTGATATTGTAATCCAGATACGTGCCGTAGTTTGCGCAGGTCACGCCGGGGGCGGTTGTGTCGCAACTCAAGGCGCCGGAGATTAGGGTAAGCGTGGCGCTGGGCGTGGCTGTGAATAATAGCGTAGGCGGCGGCGCGGGGGTATCGTGCGGGCGGCGGGTTGCGGTGGGTGAGGGGAGCAATGCCGGGTCTGTTGTGAGGTTGGGTGGAAGCGGGCGGAAGGCGAAGCCCAGGAGCAATAAACCCGCAAGGGCAATGAAACGGGCGATCCGGGTTCGTTTGAGAGGGGCATCCATAAAATTTCCTCCTGAGCGGATACGGGATGATCTGCCCGGATATTACCCCCCCCCCGCAGGTTTTGTCAAGAGGAGAATTAGATTCCAAAAGTATTTTGTAAGGTGGTTAATTTTTCCTTCATGTCGAGTAAAGTGCAGAATTATCAAGGTTTCCTGACGCTGGGTTTTCGGCGATACTTTTATGCCCTACTCCCTTCCTCTAACATTTCTCCAATATCCCGCGTGCTATAATCCCTTCTTTGGAAGGGACTTTCCCTTTCCGTTGAAAGGGCTTTCATGCTTAAGAACTTCGTAAAACTATTCAGTGGCGACCCCACAAAGAAGACAGTCGAACAATACCGCCCGCTGGTGGAGCAGGTCAATGCGCTCGAGACTCAATTCGAGGCGTTGAGCGACGACGAACTGCGCGCAAAAACGGATGAGTTCAAGGGGAGGGTGGCGCAGGCTTTGGAGGGGATCGAAGATGAAAACGCGAAAAATAAAGCCGAACAAGAGATATTGGATGAATTGATGCCCGAAGCCTTTGCGGCGGTACGCGAAGCGTCGAAGCGCGCGATCGGTCTGCGTCATTACGATGTGCAGGTCATCGGCGGTGCGGCGCTGCACAGCGGCTCGATCGCGGAGATGCGCACCGGCGAAGGCAAGACTCTCGTCGCCACCATGCCGATCTATCTCAATGCGCTGACCGGGCGCGGCGTACACTTGATCACGGTCAACGACTACCTGGCGCGGCGCGATGCCCGTTGGATGGCTCCCATTTATCACGCGCTCGGTTTGAGCGTGGGCGTTCTGCAAATGGCGGCTGTCACTGAGAATGGCAAGAAAGCCTTCCTCGTTGACTTCGAGCGCGAGTCTCCGCAGGAAGACCAGCGTCACCTCAGATTGGTGGATCGGGTGGAAGCCTATCGCGCGGATGTGACCTTCGGCACCAACTCGGAATTCGGTTTCGATTACCTGCGCGATAATATGGCAATGCGGCTCGAGACCCGCGTCCAACGCGGGCATTACTTCGCCATGGTGGACGAAGTGGACAACGTCCTCATTGACGAAGCGCGGACCCCGCTCATCATTTCCGGTCCCGCCTCGGGCGACCTGGAATGGTACGGGCGCATGGCGCAGATCGTGAAGCAGCTCAAACCCGAAGATTATGAAATGGATGAAAAGTCCCGCAGCATCAACCTGACCGAGATCGGGGTCAGCCGCGTCGAGGCGATGCTTGGGATTCAGTTGATCGACCCCGACCGACCCGAAGACCTCAACCCCGAACAGGCGCGGCTGATGGGCTACCTGCAACAGTCCATGCGCGCGCAATTCCTTTTCATCCGAAACAAGGATTATCTGGTGCAGGGCGGCAAAGTCGTCATTGTGGACGAGTCGACGGGGCGGCTCATGCCGGGGCGGCGCTGGAGCGATGGTCTGCATCAAGCCGTGGAAGCCAAGGAAGGCGTGAAAGTCGAGCCGGAGTCGGTCACGTATGCGACGGTCACATTGCAGAACTACTACCGCATGTATCAAAAACTGGCGGGCATGACCGGAACCGCGCTGACCGAAGCGGAAGAATTCAACAAAATATACAAACTCGAGGTCGCGTCCATTTCGCCGCATCTCGAATATCAATCCTTCGGCAAGGACGCGCCGCTGGTCGAGATCAAAGCAAAGGACGATGAAGGATACGCCTACTCGTATTTCGCAAAGTCGGGTGAGACCGAACCGCTTTTCTATCGCCGCAAAGATTACCCCGATGTGATCTACCGCACGGTCGAAGCCAAACTGCGCGCCATTGTGGAAGAGATCGTGCGCTTCAATGCATTGGGACGCCCGCTGTTGGTCGGTACAACCTCTGTTGAATCATCCGAACGCCTCTCGAACCGGCTCAAAGCCGAACCCGTCCGCCGCCTGATGCAGTACATGCTGGTGAGGGAACATTACATCCGGGCGAATAATATCGAAGAAGACGGGCGGCTCATAGCGGACCTCGTGCCTTTTAACGAACCCATCGAGCGAATCACCCCCGACGCCTTGCGCGCCTTCATCAAACCGCATGGCATGACGAATATCAGCCTTGACGATGAAACGAACCTCAATACATTGCTTGAGTTGCTGCGTTTGCCTGAAACCGCGAAGAACCGACTGAAGTCGGTGGTGCAGGGCGGGGTGGCTCATCAGGTCTTGAATGCGCGCAAGCATACCGAAGAGTCGCAGATCATTGCCGGGGCGGGCGCGTTCGGCGCAGTGACCATCGCCACCAACATGGCAGGCCGCGGCGTAGACATCAAACTCGGCGGCGAACTGGCGGAGGAGGTCATCTCAGCCGTCAACCGCGTGTTGGGCAAGTCCGGTTATAAAGACCCCTTCGATATGACACACGACGAGCGCCGCGAAGCCTTGAAAAAGATCGAGCCGTCGAATTACGGTTTGTACGAAGCCGAAGTAAAGAACTTCCTGCAATACTTTGACGATATGGAGCGTGTGAAGGAACTGGGCGGTCTGCACGTCATCGGCTCGGAACGCCACGAAGCCCGCCGCATTGATAACCAGTTGCGCGGACGCGCCGCCCGCCAGGGCGACCCCGGCTCTTCGCGTTTTTATCTCTCTCTGCAGGATGACCTGATGCGCATTCAGGGCGGGGCGCAGGTCAGCGCCTTGATGGAAAGGCTCAAGGTGGACGATTCGCTTCCGCTGGAAGCCCGTCTTGTGGCAAGCGTCATCGAACAATCACAGCACCGCATCGAAGGCGCGAACTTCGATGTCCGCAAGCATTTGCTGGAATATGACGACGTCCTGAACACCCAGCGTCAACAAATTTACCTGCAACGCGACAAGATCTTTGTAAAGGAAGACCTGAGCGGCGATGTGGCGGAAATGCTCGACGCCGAAGTGACCAAACGGGTGGAAGCCGGTCTTGCCGACGAGGAAGGTCCCTGGCGTTTGCTGGCATGGCTGGAGCAGGTCCAGCCGCCGTTCGAATCGCAGAACGGTTTGTTCCCTTCGTATGGATTCAAACTGCTCTTAAGCCAGCTCAATGACGCCGAAATTCGACATTCCACATTGGACCTGGTCGCCAAATCCATCGAAGCCGAAAATACCCATGCCCTGCGCGCCATCGAGCAGCTTATCATGCGGACAGGTGAGACTCTCGAAGCGCAAATCTCCGAGCGCGAAGATGCGCTGGATGCCTTCTTCCAAACCCTGGGCGACCGCGAGGATAACCCCAAACCGCAGAAACTGATCGAAGAGATCAACTCTCTGGCACGTCTGGCAATCAAACCGAATAACGACCTGTTGAAAAAACTGGCGGACGACCCTGAAGATGCAAAAGAGGATATTCAGGGGATGATCTCCAGCCAGTTGACGGTCATCAGCGCGACGCGGGTCATCGGGGCGATCCAGAACCGTGCCGGCGAGCAGATTCAGTGGCAGACTCCGCTCCCTTCGGACTGGGATGAACTCTCGGATATTCTTTTGAACACCTCGCGCGAGGCATTCGAAAAGAAAAGCGAACGTTTGAACAACCAGATCGCGCGGGACATTGACATGCTCTTACAGCGCGAAGATGTTTCGACTGATGCCGGAAAATTACGCCTGCTCATCACGCTTTCGCAGGGAACGCGCACCGCCTTCGACCAGAAGACACACAAGCAGGTGAAGCAGCTCTTTACGCGCTTTGCCTATGCCTTTTACGCCGCCAGGTTATTGGAAGGAAAAGACGCCGAATCCGTTGCCGACGATGTGATGAATCATCTCGAAACAGCCGAAGCCGCCCTGCGCGAAACCTGGGGACAAAGCGAGTTTACCCGTCTGAGTCAGAATGCGACAAAACTCGCAGATTTCGGTCCGGCGGCGCGAATCGCTTTCGGGGAGGAGAGGCTCAATGACGCTGTATCCGCTTTGAGTGAGTCAGAGGCGGGGGTTTTATCCTCCGAGATCGGCAAGTATGTTTTGAATGAAGTCCATCGCCAGCTGCTATTGGGCGCATTCAGCGAGTTGTGGGTGGAGTACCTGACGAAGGTGGAAGCCTTAAGAGTTTCGATAGGTCTGGAGGCTTATGCCCAACGCGACCCGCTGGTACAATACAAGGGACGCGCTTCGGAGATGTTCGCGCAATTGCTCGAAGAAGTGCGCGGGCTTGTGATCAGCCGCGCGTTTGCGGC
>DAOTXI010000025.1:0-2044 GCA_034435475.1 Anaerolineales bacterium | reverse complement strand
TTCTTCAAGCGTGCGCTTCACCCGCAACCCCGCCCCTGACCGCTGATTCGCCGACAGTTACGGCGGAGCCAACCGTCAGCGAAACCGAAGTTTCGGTCGAGGATACAGCCTCCCGGCTGGAAGGAGCCGGGGGCTATCCCTGTCCCGATAGTGACTTTACCTGCGTCGACGTCATCGTGCCGTTGAATCATTTCGACCCGCGCCTCATAGAGAGTTTCGATATCGTGTTCTTCGATCAGCGCGGCATCAACCAGTCGGGCGGGTTGTATTGCAGCGGCGCGGCGGCGAAGTATTATAGGGCAGACACTGAAGCGACAACACCCGAAGGCGAAGCGGAATTGCTCGATGTTACGAAAACATTTGTAGACGAATGCATCGCCGAAATGGGCGGGTCGGAGTTGGTTCCCTACCTCGATACCACGCAAGCCGTGGAAGACCTGGAAGCCTTCCGCGCTTTGATGGGCGATGAAAAGTTCTGGCTGTATGGCGAAAGCTACGGCACGCAATTTTCGCAGATGTATGCCACGGCTCATCCCGACCGGCTGGCGGGGTTGATCCTCGATGGGACGGTGGATATTACGCTGACAGATACCGAATTTCTCAAAACGCAAGCCGCCGCGTTCAACGATGTTCTGGTCGCCACCCTCGAAGCCTGCAACGCGGACGAGTACTGCGCCGCGGACATGGGCAGGGATGCGCTTGAAGTCTACGATGAACTTGCGGCGCAATTGAAACAGGCGCCCATGAAGTTTGATTTCCCGCTTTCCACTGGCGGTGTGGACAGCCGCGAATTCTCCTTCGCTGAGTTGGAAGCCACTTCGGGTTTTTTGTATTCCGAAACGGCGCGGATGATGTTCCTGCGCGCATTGGCGGCATATGCCCGCGATAACACGCTCGTGCCTTTGGCGCGGGTCGCGTACAACTCGCTGTATGTCAATCCCGATACCCTCGAAGCGGTGCTCGACCCGTCGTGGAGCGACGCGATCTATTACGGCGTGACCTGCCGCGACTATGCCGAACCGGGCGCGACCTTCGACGAGCAAGCCGAGCTCTTTTTGCGCGAAGGCGATGAAGTGGATGCAAGCCTGCCGCGCTTCTCTTCCGTCTTTTATGGCGACCTGCCCTGCGTCTATTGGCCCCACCCGAAGGATGATGCCCTGCCTGCAATGCTGGCGGAACCATTCGAAGGCGGAGATTTCCCAACGCTGGTGCTCAATGCCACCACCGACCCGGCGACTCCGTATGAAGGCGCGCGGGCTGTTTTTGAAAATGTTTCCAACGGGTACATGGTGACGGAGATCGGCGGTCCGCATGTCATCTTTGGCTGGGGCAATGAATGCGTGGATGGACTCGTCGCCGAGTTTCTCGTGAACGATACCCTGCCCACAGAACGCGAGACCGAATGCGAAGGGTATGTCGCCAGTGACTTTGCCCCGCTTGCTTTGGCGAATGCGGCGGATTACGAAAATCCGCTCGACGCGCTGTATGATGTGGAGAGCGAGATCACCTATCTGCCGGAATACTATTACAGCAGCGCTTCCGATATTAATACGATAGCCTGCCCCTACGGCGGAACGTTCGCTTTTGAATTCGGCGATTCCAGCGACCTATACACACTGACGGATTGCGCCTATTCCGACGGCTTTGCGATGACCGGCTCCGGTTCTTACAACTACGACGATGGATCCTTCACCCTTGAGGTTAACGTCACTGGAATAAAGGACGGCGCACTCACCTACGTCCGCGATGCGGATTGGGCGATTCGCGTCACCGGCGAGTATGGCGGCGAAGCGGTTGACCTTTCGGAGTAGTCAGATAGTCTGCTTGGTCTGGCGGTCAAGTAGTCGAGCAATTGGTTATCTGACAAAAAGACCACACGACTACCAGACTAAGTAAATCGTCGAATGTTTCTTTACAGATATTGACCGCCGATCGCAGACCATAGACCGCGGTCCGCCGCCGGTGGTCGGCTTGTGGTGTTAAATTTCTTTTGGCGTTCTACCTATTAGACCATCAGGCTACAACACCAAATTACTTCCCCATC
>DAOTXI010000024.1:0-2258 GCA_034435475.1 Anaerolineales bacterium | reverse complement strand
GTATAATTTTTTAGTAGGGTCCTCTGTGTACTCTGGTTTTATTTTTCCACCCACCAAATAGGGGGAGAAGTTCCCCACCTCTGCGGGCGGACATCATCCATTCATAAAAGTATCCTTTGGCTATCAATCAAATTGCATGTCAGGCTTTTAAGCCTGACATGCTTTTGGATAAACCTTTGGCGGGTTCAAAACCCGCCCTACTAGGAGATAGCCGATGGAAGCAAATTTAATTCTCGAACAACCCGCATACAAAACATCCACTTTTCAATTTCTATGGAATGTCTTTCGCAACCCGCTCGAGGCGCTGACCGAACTTGCCAGTGAGCAGGGCGATATTGCGCGGGTCAAACTTCGCAGGCGCGATCTGTTCCTGTTGAGTCACCCGGCGTTCATCGAAGAAGTTTTGGTGAAACAGGCGGATAACTTCATTAAAGGTCCCAGTTTGCAGAGGGCGCGGATCGTTTTGGGCGAAGGTATGCTGACCAGCGAGGGCGAAGAACACCTGACCCAACGACGCGCGTTTCAGCCTGCGTTTCATCGTCACAAGATGGAAGAGTATCTTCCGCTGATGAACGAGAACACGATGAAGCACATTGCCGGTTGGAAAGACGGCGCAGGCGTGGATATGTCTGAAGGCATGATGCGGCTGACGCTCAACATTGCGCTGTGGTCTTTCTTTGGCAGCGCGCCCGAAGGTTCGGTGGAAAAGGTGGGCGACGCGATGAAGACTCTGGTGCGGCTCTTTCCGCTGGCGCAGATGCCTTTGCCGGAATCCGCTCGCAGCTTGTTCCCAAGTTTCAAGGAAGCCAAAACAGACTTGAGCGGAGTCGTCGAGGCGCTGTTTGAGAATCCGAAACATGAACGGGCGTTGATCCATATCCTCAAAGAGAATCATAAGGATCAATTCAGCGATGAACAGATCCATGCGCACGCGCTGACCTTTTTGCTGGCTGGGCATGAGACCACGGCGCTGCTGCTTGCCTGGTGTTGGGACATGCTCGCGCATCACGCGGAGGCGCAATCCATTTTGCAAGCCGAAGTGGACACCGTGTTGGGAGACCGCCTGCCCATGCCTGAAGATGTTCAAAAACTTTCCTACACCCGCGCCGTGGTCAAAGAAACTTTGCGGATGCGACCGCCTGCCTGGGCGATGGGTCGTGAAGCCGTGAACGATTGCGAGATCGGCGGGCAATTGATCCCGGCGGGTTCGACGGCGCTGATGAGTCAATGGGTGACGCATCACGACTCGCGTTTTTATTTCGAGCCGCTTCGCTTCCGCCCCGAACGCTGGTTCGACCTCGATATGTCTTCGTCTCCCCGTTACAGTTACTTCCCATTCGGCGGCGGGAGCCGGGTCTGCATCGGTGAGCATTTCGCCATGACCGAGGCTGTGGCCGTCCTGGCAGTGATTGCCCGGCGATGGAAGGTCTCGCCGACCCAACTCAACCCTGCCCGACCCAAACCCAGTGTGACCCTGCGCCCGGACAAAAATGTAAAGGTTTTTATTGCCCGCCGCATTGTATGATGAAAGAAAGGATTAGACCCTAAAGGTCTGATCAATGTACCAATCAAATTGTAAAACCGAGACCTTTAGGGTCTTTGAGAAAATAACTGGAGGAACAAATGAAAACCATGCTTCGAACTTTAATCCCTGCCCTCATTGTCGCTTCATTGCTTGCGGCCTGCACGATGGGCGCTGCCCCTGCATCTGAAACCGCTTCACAGGATGCGGTCAATACCGCGGTTGCGGGAACGCAACAGGCTTCGGCGTTGGCGCAAGCCACTGTCAACGCCAACGCGCTGACCGCCATGCCCGCCACGCCGACTCCGGGTCCGACCGTTGAATATGTGACCCTGACCGAAGAGGAATTGGCGGCATTGATTGACCAGGCGGTTGCTGAGGCTATCGCCGCAACTGAACAGACGACGACCAATGTCTATTACGTCACCGAAGACGATACCGTGACCACTGAAGAAGTGGAGTATGTGTATGATTATTATTACTATGCCGATTACTACGTGGAATACGCCGAAGACCTGATCGAGGAATATTACGCTCTTTATTCCGACCTGGCGTATGAAATGATCGCAGAATTGAACGCCATCGAATCTGAGTTGAATCAGATGAACGACACGCTCAGTTCCATCGACCAGTCGCTACAGCAGATTTCGTCCACGCTCGAACAGGGACTCGCCCTAGCCGAAGAGACCATCACCCAGCTCGAGACCGCGGCTCAGACGGCGCAAACCAACGCGCA
>DAOTXI010000023.1:0-3902 GCA_034435475.1 Anaerolineales bacterium | reverse complement strand
AAGCTCTATACCGGAAAATCCGCGTTTATTGTCGGTGTCAAAGCCTTTCATGGCAAGACAATGGGTTCGCTTTCTTTGATGGGCAAATCAGATTATCGCGCGCCAATGGGAAATTTGTATTCCGGGCAGGTCTATCACGTTCCATTCGGCGATGCGGAAGCGGTTGAGAAACAACTGGAGATATGCGATAAAGTAGGTGTTGGTGTAGCCGCAGTGATGTTCGAACCGATTCAAGGCGAGTCGGGCGCGATTGTTCCGCCTGACGATTTCTGGCCCCGAATCCGCGAAGCGACCAGGAAGCATGGTGTGTTATTAATTGCGGATGAAGTACAAACGGGTCTGGGTCGGACCGGGAAGCTGTGGGGCGTTGAACATTGGGGCGTGACCCCTGATATTTTGACCGTGGCAAAGTCTCTTGGCGGCGGTGTGATGCCCATTAGCGTGGTGACGACCACAGAAGAGATCTATCACCCGATGATGTATCCAAACCCGTTCATGCACACCACCACCACCGGCGGCGGCGCATTGGCTTGTTCGGCGGCAATTGCGGCGATTCATGTCACCTTGCGCGAAAAATTGTGGGAGCAGGCGGCGGAAAAGGGCGCATACTTAATGCCGAAATTGCAGGATTTTGTTGTAAAATACCCGAAAATTTTTGAAAAAGTCACGGGTAGGGGGTTGTTGATCGGGATGCATTTCAAAAACCCTGAAACAGGCTACAAGGCGGCGTCTGGCTTGTTTAAAAGAGGCGTGCTCGTGGCTGGGACCCTGACCAGCGCCCAAACTATCCGTATCGAACCGCCTTTGGTGGTGTCATATGATCAGATGAATGCACTACTTGACCGTTTAGGCGACGTGTTGGCAGACATCAACAAATCCATGTAACGAAACTTCCTGAATTCGGAAGTCCAATTTTCATGACGGAGAAGATAGATGACCAGTGAATTTGCCGTTGAGTTACGAGATGTTGTCAAGAAGTTCATAACGCCGGAAGGGAATGAGCTGAACGCTGTTGATCATGTCACCATGCAGATCAAGAACGGCGAATTCTTTTCGATGCTGGGTTCTTCGGGTTGCGGCAAGACCACGTCCCTGCGGATGATCGCGGGGTTCGAGTGGCCTACCGAAGGCGAGGTGTATATTGAGGGGAGAGCCATGGGGCACACGCCGCCATTTCAACGCAAGGTCAACACGGTGTTCCAGAGTTATGCCCTATTCCAACATATGACCGTTTTTCAGAACATCGCTTTTGGTCTCGAAATGGAAGGCGCAAAAGAGGACGAGATCAAGCAACGCGTCGGGCGCGCCCTTGAGATGGTGCAATTGACTGGCATGGAGCGTCGCCGTCCGAAGCAGCTTTCCGGCGGTCAACAACAACGCGTGGCGGTTGCGCGCGCGCTTGTCAAAACCCCGGATGTGTTGTTGTTGGATGAGCCTCTTGGCGCGTTGGATTTGAAACTCCGCAAGGAAATGCAGCTTGAGTTGAAGGCTCTCCAACAGCAGCTTGGCATCACATTCATTTACGTCACCCACGATCAGGAAGAGGCGCTGACCATGTCCGACCGTATTGCGGTCATGAGCAAGGGACGGGTTCAGCAACTGGCAACTCCTGTGGAAATTTACGAACGCCCGGTCAACAAGTTTGTGGCAGACTTTATCGGGGAGTCGAACTTCCTCGAAGGCAAGATTAAGTCCATCTCGAAGGATGAGGCGGTGGTTTTTGTCCCGGCGTTGAACACCGAATTGCGCGGAATGCCGATGTCGAAGGATTTTGTCAACGGGGAGGAAGTTGCCATTTCCATTCGCCCAGAAAAGATTCGTATCGCGGAGAATAACGCCAAAGGCGAGGGATTGTTCAAGGCAAAGGTGCTAACTTCGGTGTACATCGGCTCGGATACGCATGTGTATGTAGACATGCAAGGCATTCGCTTGAAGGTGATGGAGCAGAACCGGATTTCGCGGCTTGATCCCTCCTCTTTTTACACAAGAGACCAGTTTATCACGCTGTTGTTTATGCCTGAAAATACGCTTGTCTTGAAAAGGGATTAGCCATGCTGCAGAGACTTCGCGAAAGTAAATCAATGCAAGGAACGCTGCTCGCGCTTCCGACCACCTTGTGGCTGTTCGTGCTCCTCATCATTCCCCTGTTCCTGACATTGGTGATTAGTTTTGGCCAACGCAGCCCGGATGGAGACGTGATTTTTACATTCACTCTCGACAACTACATCCGCCTCTTTGGGTATAGTACAAATTGCCCAGACGGACAGGCTTCGTGCTTCGACCCGTTATATGTGAATATTCTTTGGCGTTCCCTCTCATTGGCTTTCAATACAACGGTGTTCGTGATCATGATGGCATACCCGCTGGCTTATTTCATAGCGCGCGCCACGCCCAGGCAGCGCAATATGTTCCTGTTCATGGTCTTGATCCCCCTGTGGACGAATTTTGTCATTCGCGTGTATGCCTGGATGATGCTCTTGCGCAAGGAAGGCGCGATCAATGTTATCATCGGCTGGGCGGCGGGGCTCCTCAATATCCCATTTACTCCGCTGGAAATGCTCTACACCCCCGGCGCGGTGTTGGTGGGTATGGTGTATGAGTTTTTACCGTTCATGATTCTGCAGATCTACACCTCCCTCGAAAAGATTGACAATTCGCTTTACGAGGCAGCCGCAGACCTGGGCGCGAACGCCTTCCGTACTTTTTTGCGCGTTACGCTTCCGCTTTCGATGCCCGGCGTGGTGGCGGGAACGATCCTCGTCTTCATCCCGGTCATGGGAACGTTCATTGTGTCTGATATCCTTGGCGGGCGTCAGGTGATCCTGGTGGGTAATTTAATTCAACGCCAATTTCTTGATGCGCGTGATCCGACCTTCGGCTCTGCCGCATCGTTGATTCTTATGATAATGACCCTGATCGTGACTTATTTCTATACGCGTAAATTCGGTTTCGGAGAGGAGATTGTGGCGGCATGAAACCTGTGTGCTACCATTCCCGGGAAACAAGTAAAGGAGCGATGAGATGAATCCTCATAAGCGCTCTCCCTTTGTAATTGCAGCGGCAACGTTGGTGTATGCGTTTCTGTACGCTCCCATTGTGGGGCTTGTCCTGTATTCCTTCAATGCCTCGCGCGCGAATGTGACCTTCGAAGGGTTTATCACCGAGACCAGTGACCGGGTGGTGATGAATGGGAGCATGGTTCAATCCAGTCCGTGTGGAGCTTTTCACTGGTATTGCGACCTTGCCAAAAACGACGATGTGATCGAGGCGGCTGGCAATACTCTGACCATTGCCTTTACAGCTACCATCATAGCGACCACCATCGGGACCATGGCGGCGCTGGCGCTTCAGCGTTACGACTTCAAGATCAAACCCTTCTCCCAGCTTTCGCTTTACATCCCCATCGTCATTCCCGAGATCGTCATGGGCATCGGAATCCTGACCCTTTTTAGTCAGTCGTTCGGATGGTTGAATGAGACCCTTAACCTGACGGGCGATTCCCGCCTTGCCCTCGGGATTGGCACAGTGACGGTCAGCCATATTGCTTTCATGGTGCCTTTCGTTACCCTGGTGGTGCAGGCGCGTTTGCAGGGTTTCGACAAATCCTACGAAGAAGCCGCCATGGACCTCGGCGCCAACGAGTGGACGACCTTCCGCCGCGTTACCTTCCCAATGATCCTGCCGGGTGTACTTTCCGGGGCGCTCCTGGCTTTCACGCTTTCACTGGACGATTTTGTCATCACTTTCTTCACGAATGGACCCGGTTCCACGACCCTGCCCATTTACGTGTATGGGCTGTTGCGCCGCATTATTACGCCGCAGGTCAACGCACTTTCCACTGTCTGGATTTTGATCGTTTTCATAGCCGTGCTTCTGCTGCAGTGGCTGCAAAGCCGCGAGGC
>DAOTXI010000022.1:0-2252 GCA_034435475.1 Anaerolineales bacterium | reverse complement strand
CCCCGCATCCCATTCCTTATGAACCTGCTTTTCCCTACTCTCTCACTTCGCCGTCCACCACATTGCCATCGTGAGCGGGTCCGCCTTCGGGCTGGGGCTGCCCGCTTTGACCTTGCGCGTACATCTGCTGGCTCAGCGCATGGAAGGTGTTCTGCAATTCCTCGGTCAGTTTCTTGATCTTGTCCACGTCATCGCCTTGCGCGGCTTGCTTCAAGTCATTGCCCTTGGCTTCGATGGAAGATTTCTCGGCAGATGGAACCTTGTCGCCAAGTTCGCGCAATGCCTTTTCGATTTGATAGGTGAGATTATCCGCATCGTTCTTGACCTGGATCGTTTCGCGGCGCTTCTTGTCTGCGGCTTCGTTTAGCTTGGACTCCTGCACCATGCGTTCGATGTCGCTCTTGTTCAGGTTGGTCGAGGCGGTGATGGTCACCTTCTGTTCCTTGCCAGTGGCTTTGTCCTTCGCGGTCACATGCAGGATGCCGTTCGCGTCAATATCGAAGGTCACTTCGACCTGCGGGATGCCGCGCGGCGCCGGTGGGATTCCATCCAGGCGGAAGCGTCCGAGCGACATATTATCGCCAGCCATCGGGCGTTCGCCTTGCAGAACGTGAATGTCCACGGCGGTCTGATTGTCCGCGGCGGTGGAGTACACCTCGGTCTTGCGGACCGGGATGGTGGTGTTGCGTTCGATCATGACGGTCATGACACTCCCCATTGTTTCGACGCCCAGAGAAAGCGGAGTTACATCGAGCAATAGAATGTCTTTGACATCACCGGCAAGCACACCGCCCTGAATGGCTGCGCCGATGGCAACCACTTCATCCGGGTTCACGCCTTTGTTCGGTTCCTTGCCATTGGTCAGCTTTCTGACAAGGTCCTGCACCATTGGCATACGCGATGAACCGCCCACCAAAACAACTTCGTCGAGTTTGCTCGCATCCATTCCGGCATCCTTCAACGCCGCTTCAAACGGGTGGCGGCAGCGTTGGAGCAGGTCTTCGGTCATCTGCTCGAATTTGGCGCGGCTGAGTTTCAACTGCAAGTGTTTCGGGCCGGATGCATCCGCGGTGATGTAGGGCAGGTTGATCTCGGTTTCCATCACGGTCGAGAGTTCGATCTTGGCTTTTTCCGCCGCCTCGCGCAAACGCTGTAAAGCCTGACGGTCATTGCGCAGGTCAATGCCCTGATCCTTCTTGAACTCGTCCGCCGCCCAATTGGTGATCTTCTGATCCCAGTCGTCGCCGCCGAGGTGGGTATCGCCGTTGGTGGCTTTCACTTCGATCACGCCTTCGCCCACCTCGAGGATGGATACGTCGAACGTGCCCCCGCCGAGGTCGAAGACGAGGATGGTTTCATTCTTCTTCTTATCAAGACCATACGCCAAAGCAGAAGCCGTCGGCTCGTTGATGATGCGCAGCACTTCCAAGCCCGCGATCTTGCCCGCATCCTTGGTTGCCTGGCGTTGGCTGTCGTTGAAATACGCCGGGACAGTAATCACCGCCTGGGTGACGGCTTCGCCCAAATACGCCTCGGCATCCGCCTTGAGCTTGCCCAACACCATCGCGCTGATTTCCTGCGGAGAATATTCTCTGCCATTGACAGGAACCTTCACGCGCACATCGCCGGTTGGGCCCTGCTCAACCTGGTAGGGAACCATGCTGCGCTCGGCGGCGGTCTCTTCAAAATGACGCCCGATAAAGCGTTTGATCGAGTAGATGGTATTGTCTGGGTTGACGACAGCCTGCCGCTTGGCGGTCTGCCCGACCATGCGCTCGCCGTTCTTGTTGAACGCCACCACCGACGGGCATAACCGCCCGCCTTCCGCTGTGGTGATAACAGTGGGAGAGCCGCCCTCCATGACGGAGACGACGCTGTTGGTCGTGCCGAGGTCAATGCCTATGATTTTGCCCATGTGAATTCTCCTTGCTTACTTCGTTATCAATGGGCAGATGTTAAGCGATGAATGCAAGAATTCCATTAACATTGCATCGGTTTTGAATAAAAGACAGGGGGAAATGGCGGCGCGGAAATATAAAAAGCCCCGCCACATCGCGCGGGGCCTGATTGCTTGCGCCGAGGGGTTTACGGGTTCTCGACGACGGTCGCTGTTGGGCTGGGAGTGGAAGTCGGCGTGACCGTCATGAAGTTCTGATTGCTATAAATGTAGATATGCCCGACGATGGAATAACCTGTGATGGGCCAGTCCACGTTGCCGTTGACGGATAACTGATTGGGGTAGCCGCTCGTCC
>DAOTXI010000021.1:0-2773 GCA_034435475.1 Anaerolineales bacterium | reverse complement strand
GCAAGTACGAGCAGATAATCAAAGGAAGTCGGCGGAATTTTAAGCGGGATTTCATCAAGCAGCACACGCCGGGCGTGCAGGTCGAGCACAAGCGCCCCGCGTTTGAAGAAGCGTTCTTTTTCCGCGTTACCCGGCGCGGGCTGGACAGGTTCTGTCACGCCGCCTTCCTCCAGTTGTTTGAGTTCCTCCTGCAAGGCTTCGATCTGTTGCGCGATCTCCCGTTTCCGGCTTTCGTTCCGGCTTTTCCTAAGGATCGCGCGCGCGCGTTCGATGATGATTTCCGGCTTGATGGGCTTGAGCAGGTAATCGGTTGCGCCATGCCGGAGCGCTTCCACCGCCGAGTTCACATCCGGCTGGGCGGTAAAGAGCACGACCGGCAGGGAGGGGTAATTGACGTGGATGAGTTTGAGGGCGTCCATGCCGTGCATCCCCGGCATACGCAGGTCGGTCAATACAAGGTCGTAGGGTGTTGTGCGTAGAAAGTCCAACCCCTGTTCGGCGCTTTCGGCTGTTGTGACTTCAAAACCCGCGCTGCCGAGAACGCGCGCCAGTGTTTTCCGCAGAAGGGCTTCGTCATCTATGACAAGGATGCGTCCTGTGACGTTCATATAACCTCCTCTGGGGCGGGGCTGATGGGAAGCCAGATACTAAAGGTTGCGCCGATTCCATCCGGGTTATTTTCTGCTGTAATGCGCCCGCCGTGTTTGAAAACGATCTCATGCGAAATGGTCAACCCTATGCCCGTCCCTTCCTTCTTGTTGGTGATGAAGGGATCGAAAATAAAGGGCAGGATGGAGGGTGAAATACCGGCTCCGGTATCCGAGATCGATATCAACGCTTCGTTTGAAGCCCGCAAAAACCTGGTATTAACTGTCACTTTGCCGCCGCCGGGCATGGCTTCCACGGCGTTGATTAAGAGGTTGATCGCCACCTGCCGAATTTGATCCGGCTGGGCAATGATGGCAGGCAATGCCTGGTCGGGGTGAAATTCAAAAGCGACATCATTCTTTCGCAAATGCGTGGCAAGCAGGGCGTAGACATCCTCGATGACGTTGTTGACCTGTATCGCCCTGAACTCTTCCGCTTGCGGCGGGCGGTAGGTGTCTCGCAGGCGTTCGATCAGCCCTGCCATTCGCTCCGATTCGGCGAGAACGATCTCAAGGTCATTCCGCCCCTGTGGAGAGATACCCTTTTCTTCCTTCAAAAGGAAAAG
Source organism: Anaerolineales bacterium (assembly GCA_034435475.1). Taxonomy (GTDB): domain Bacteria; phylum Chloroflexota; class Anaerolineae; order Anaerolineales; family Villigracilaceae; genus Villigracilis. Next base: position 1,560 of record DAOTXI010000021.1, on the reverse strand, counting down.
CGCGTTTTGAATGGCTTGCAGCGGGTTGTTCAATTCGTGCGAAACGGAAGCCAAAAGCCTCCCCATGATGGCAAGTCTTTCGTTCTGTAACATGCGGTTGCGGGTGGCTTTTTCCTGTTCGAGTGCGGCTTGCAGGTTTTCGTAAAGTTCTGCTTTGTTCAAGGCCACCGCAAGCTGGTCGGCGACATTGATGACCAGTTGTTCATCCCTTTTGCTGAACGTCCTGCTCCCGTTCTGTTGAATATCGAGAATCCCGTAGAGTTTTTCCCCGTTGCGCACCGGGATCGCCATTTCTGCCGTGGTGTCTGGCAGGTATGGGTCGTATTGGAAGAACACCACTTCATCCACGCGGTTGGTGAAGAAGGTGTTACCCGTTTCGGCGGCATACCCAATGATGCCCGTCCCCGCCCGGACGCGATGTTTTCGTTCCACCAGTTGCCTGCCGATTTCGCCGCTGGCGGCTTTAAGCAATAGGTCTCCGGTTTTGGGGTCAATGATAAAGACTTGAACGTGGTAATACCCGAAGTTGTTCTGCAAAAGTTCAACCGCATCCCTTAGCAGTTCTTCGACATCCAGGGCGACAAGTTTCTGGTTGATGTGATACAACGCGCTGGTTTCCTTCAACGCCTGCCGGGTCGTTTCGATCAAAAGAGCGCTTTTCAATGCCACAGTGGTGGCGTTTACAAGCGGCGTCAACCGGCTGATGGTTTCCCCGCTGAATTTATTCGGCTCATCTTCGTCAATGTATAACAGACCCAGGAGTTCATCGTTCCATATCAGGGGAACGCAAAGGTTTGAGCGCACCCATTCCAATCCGGGGATGAACTTCCACCTTGGGTCTTTGGTCGTATCGCTGATGATCGAGCTGCGCCGGTTTTCGATAATCTCGCGGTCGGTGACGAACAGGTGGGTGGACCGAATCATATTCTGAAAGACCCCATCACCCCTGCCCTCATAACCGCGCCATGCGGCAGTGCGCAGCATACCCCCTTCCAACAGGCTGATGTTTGCTGCGCAGCCCGGCAGGAGTCTTTGCACCTGGTTCAGAATTTCGCTCAGAACTTTATGCTCTTCCATGCGCGAGACGAGCGCCAGAGTGGCTTCGGCGCTGGTCTCGGCACGCAGGCGTTGTTCGCGCTCAGCGGAATATAGCCGGGCGTTCTCAATGGCAATGGCAGCTTGCTGCCCCAATTCGCAGAGAAGGTTGATCTCATTCGAGGAAAAAGCATGAGGCTCTTCACTTTGAATGCTGATGGTGCCGAATTCACTCTCGCCGCTCAGAATGGGCGATACCAGCAGGGAACGATATTTTGCCTTCGGGTTCAGTGAAAGGAAGCGCTCGTCCTCCTGCACCGAAGGAATGTAAATGCTTTTGCCCCCGGCGCTGACCAGCCCGGCGATTCCCTCCCCAACCCGCATCTTGCCCCTGCTTTCATCGAATTTGTCGTACCCCGATACCGCCTCGGGAACCAGGAAGACCCGTTCCTTATCCATCAAGTGGATCACAGCCTGTTGCGCTTTTGGGATGAGTTCCCGCGCCGAGTGGACGATCAGGTTCAG
>DAOTXI010000020.1:0-4072 GCA_034435475.1 Anaerolineales bacterium | reverse complement strand
GTGGACCGGGAGCGGGAGGTCGAAGACTTCAAGCCGGTCGAATATTGGTCCATTCATGGCGAATTCAAAGCCGAGAAATTGAAATCTTCGTTCATTGCAAAACTAGCGCGTATTGACGAGAAGGAACCGGAGCTTCCCAACCGTGAGACGGTTGACCCGATCCTGATTGACATGGAAACGGCTGAATATGTCATCTCGAAGATCAAACGCGGCGAGAAACGGCAGAAACCGCTCGCTCCATTCACAACTTCGACCCTCCAGCAGGAGGCTTCGAAGAAACTTGGCTTTACCGCCAAACGCACGATGGCTCTGGCGCAGGGATTGTACGAAGGGCAGGATGTGGGCGAAGGCGGCGCGACGGGTCTAATCACTTATATGCGAACCGACTCGACCAACGTCTCCACGCTGGCGCAGGACGAGGCGCGCAAGTATGTGATGGAAAGATTTGGCGCGGATTACCTGCCCTCTGAAGCACCCATTTACAAGACCAAATCCGCGTCGGCGCAGGAGGCGCATGAAGCCGTCCGCCCGACGTCGGTGATGCGCGACCCGGCGAAGGTGAAGGAATTCCTCGAACCGGCGATGTTCAAACTGTATCAACTTATCTGGCAGAGATTTGTCGCCTCGCAGATGGCGTTTGCCGTTTTCGATACAATTCAAGTGGAAGTGACCGGCAAGACGAGCGGGCATGAATATCTGTTACGCGCCTCGCATTCCGAAGTCCAGTTCGCAGGGTTTCTGGCGGTCTACCAGGAAGCCAAGAACGAGGATGCCCGGGCGGAGGACGAGGAAGAGGATGTAAAAATTCCGCGCGGGGTCGAGGAGGGGCAGAAGCAGGAATTGATCCGTTTGATCCCCGAACAGCACTTTACCCAGCCGCCGCCGCGATATAGTGAAGCCTCGCTGGTGAAGGCGTTGGAAGAGAATGGTATCGGGCGTCCGTCCACGTATGCGCCGACAATCTCCACCATTCAACAGCGCGGATATGTGGTGCGCGAAGAGAAGCGGCTCGTGCCAACGGACATCGGGGTGCAAGTCAACGACCTTATGACTCAATACTTCCCGGAAGTGGTTGACCTGAACTTCACCGCGCACATGGAGGAAGACCTCGATAAGATCGCCGAGGGCGGCATGGCGTGGACGGAGGCGATCCGCGAGTTTTACGAACCATTCTCGGAGGATGTGAAGAAGGCGCAAGCCGAAATGCCGGTGTCGAAGTCTGAGCCGGAACCGATCGGGCGCAAATGCCCGGAGGATGGCGGGGAACTGGTCATTCGGTATGGGCGTTTTGGCAAATTCATTTCATGCGCGAACTTTCCAACCTGCCGATATACCGAGCCGTGGCTGGAGAAGATTGGCGTGACCTGCCCGAAGGACGGTGGCGATATGGTGGAACGCCGCACGCGCAAGGGGCGCACGTTCTACGGTTGCGCGAATTATCCGAACTGCGATTACACCACGTGGAAGAAGCCTCTTGCAAAACCCTGCCCCAGTTGCAATGGGCTTTTGGTGATTGCGAATAAACGAGAGGCGCAATGTACCGTCTGTTCGAATGTCTTCCCGCTGGAGGAGATCGTGGTAGAAGGCGCCTAGCCCGGGCGCAGGTCAAAGCGGATGGTTGGCGACCAGGCTTGAGCGGAGTCTGAACCGCATCTGGTTTGACGAATCCATTCGCGAATTAAGAGGCAACGTCCCGAAGGTTTTGCGGGAAATTTTTCCCTTTTATGACAACCTTTGGGACGTTTTGGATAATACTTCTGCCATGCAGGGTGGGGAGTTTACGTTGTATAATCGAGCCATAGCATAGGATCGAAGGAGTCAGTTATGCAATTCGTGGTTGCTTTTCTGAAAAAAATTCCCATCATGCCGGTTGTACTTTTTTTGGCGGGTTTGTTAATTGGATTGTTCGTTGGTTGGGGTACCATTGAATTCAAGGATGCCACCCCATATTACCTGCGCCCTGAGTTAAGGGAAGATTATATGCGCATGGCGATCGACTCTTACAGCATCAATAAGAGTGCGGCGCTTGCGGCAGACCGTTGGGTGGGGCTAGGCACCGAGGCGCAAAATGCGTTTGCGGTTGTTCAGAATAACCCGGGTTATTTGCCTGCGGCATTGGTTCAGGAATTTGGACAGGCGGTGACGAATGAAATCACGGCCCGCGGCGGGCAGCCCGGCGGTGAGATTCCCCCCGGCGCCACGCCATCATGGATGAATACGGCTTTGCTGGGCGTCGGTATTTTATTGGTGCTGGGTGTTGCCGGGGCGGGCGGCTTTTATCTTTTCCGCCTGTTCCGAAAACGCGGCTCAGGTGAAGTGACAGCGGTAATGCAGGCGGCGGAGATCAGCCGTTCCGCTGAGAAGACGAATTTCGAAGAGATGGGTCTTGCGCCGCCGATCACCCAAACCATGACGACCTTCGTTTTGGGTGACGACCTGTACGATGAATCGTTCAGCATTGATACGGGGGCGGGGGAATTTTTGGGCGAGTATGGGGTTGGGATTTCCGAGATCATTGGGGTGGGCGAGCCGAAGAAGGTCACGGCGCTTGAAATCTGGTTGTTCGATAAGAACGACATAAAGACCGCCACGAAGGTTTTGATGTCGGCTCACGCCTTTGCGGACCCCGCAGTCCGTTCGCGGCTCGAACCCAAGGGAGAGTTGGTCCTTGTTCAGCCCCATGCCCAGATCCTGCTGGAGACGGCCACTCTGCAACTCCTCGCCACCATTGTGGATATTGAATACGGCAAGGGCGCGCTTCCCGATAATAGTTATTTCGAACGTGTGACGCTTGAGTTGGCGATCTGGCCCCGGCAGTCGTAGTTTGTTGTTGAATATCGGAAAACCCGCTCCTGCAGGAGCGGGTTTTGTTTTGTGCGCCCGGAATGTGGGCGTTGACTAGAGGCTGATTGCGCCAACCATCAAACTATGTAAGCGCTACGCATACATTCCCCAATCCAGCGCGGAGGGGTCCTCCATCATGGAAAAGTCCCAGACATCCATGCCCATTTCCACGGTGACGGGCATATTTAAACCTTCGGTGGCTTTGGCCTTTGTCATTTCAATCATGGCGGGACCATAGGGGCAGAAGGGTGTGGTCAGGATCATCTTGAGCCGCGCCATGCCGTTTTCGATCTCGATATTGCGCACCAGCCCCAGCTGAATAATGGTCATGCCGATCTCCGGGTCCACGACCTCAGACAAACTTGCCCGTGCCTGTTTGACCAATTCCGGGTGGGTCGAGTGGATTGACCACTGAATTTCATTGATTTGCGAGTCGCTCATTTGTACCTCTTTATTTGGCTTTATGGGCGGCATCAACAACGTAGGTGCAGTGAGAGCCGCCATTAAGTATGCATTGAACTTTATTTGCCGGGACGGCAAGCATTTTCGAGATCAGGGTCTGGTCGACCGTGCATACTTCAGGGTGAGCCATACCAATCTGGTAGTAGGGGCAGGAAATTTCGCGGATCTCGTATTGTTTGCCTTTCTTTTCCCATTCCACGGTAAAGCCTTCCTGTGCCAGCATTTCCTTGACGAAGTCGAGACGTTCTTCCATGCTCAAGCCCTTGATATCATTCGCGTATTCGCGCACGAGGTCTTCGGCAATTTTACCGAACAACTGGCTCACCACCGAACCCGGCATGGACTCTTTCATTTGGGAGATCAGACGGGTTGTGAGTTGAAGATAGCGGGTTGGGAAGCGTTCCCTGCCTTCTTCGGTCAACAAATAAACCAGGCGCGGACGTCCCACTCCGTGGCGTTCCTCCTGTGATTCGACCAACCCTTCCATCTGCAGATTGTTCAAATGATGACGGACGGAGATTGGGTTGATTCCGACCGCTTCTGCCAGATCGTTGATCGTAGATTTGGGTTTTTTCAGCAGGGTTTGTAAAATTTTGTCGCGCGTTGAGTTCATGGAGGGCAGTATAACTGCCCTCTATGAACTTGTCAATATTTTAGATAATTATCATAAAAATTTAGCGAGCGATGTAAAACTTTGCAGGAGCCGCACTGACTATGGCAAAGGCAGACTGAAAGTTCGTTGCAGGAAGATTGCCATCGAGGCGCG
>DAOTXI010000019.1:0-6798 GCA_034435475.1 Anaerolineales bacterium | reverse complement strand
GGCGGACTGGTGAACGCCCAATCGGGGTGTTCACCGATCTCCTCCCAACGTTCATTGGTTTCATCAATCGGGTCGAAGAACGCAACAGGGTCAGCGACGTGAATCAAAACGGGAAAACCAAGTTCGCCTGCCGCTTCCCAAATCGGAACGAGGCGTTCATCATCCACATCCACTAATTTTCCAGTGTGATCTTTGACATGCAACCCAAGCGGCTTCCAGATCTTGAGTCCCTGCGCGCCGCGTGCTTTTTGTATGTGCAGTCGTTTCGCCGCCCACTCTGGGAATTGATTCCCCAACTCCTGCCATTTGCCCCAATCCACGCCGCCGAAGACTTGAAACCGTTCGGGCGCGCCTTCCTTGAAATGTTTCAGATGGGCATCGAGAATATCTTCGCCCCAGCCGCCATCGAGATCAACGTAATGCGTCACGCCCGCTTCATCGAGCAGATCGAGTAATTCGCTCAGAGGTTTTTGCGGAGCATCCCAACCGCCGCCGAAGGGTTCACCAAGATGATCGTGCGCGTCAACGACGGGAAACTTTGGCTTGTTTACCAGCGTGGTCTTCGTAACGAGTTTCGATTGCGGGCGAAAATCTTTGAGCAGCATGGTTTCCTTTTTTGACCGTGTTGACCGCAGACTACCGACCGCGCAGCACGGTCTGTTGTCCGCGGTCAGCGGTCATTTCTCATGCAATCACAACTTGAATCTCATTTTTCTTCAACGTCTGCACAAACTTTTTATCAGCAGATGAATCAGTTACGAATGTTTGCATTGCATTTAATGGCGCAAGCAACACCGTTGAAACACGATTTACTTTTGTATGGTCGGCAAGAACAATCACCTCGCGTCCAATTTTAAGAATGGCACGGTCGGTTAATGTTTCCTGTAAGTAATCATTGGTCAAGCCGTGTTCAAGGCTGATACCGCGGGTTCCTATCACCACCTTGTCCACACGTACTTCAGCCAGAGCCTGTTCTGTGATATGACCAATGAAGGAAAGTTCGCTATCGCGTAATTGTCCGCCCAACGAAACGACAGTAATGTCTTTGATGCCAGCCAGCGCATTGAGCACAGGCAGGGAATTGGTAATGACCGTTAGGTTTTTTCGATCTCGCAGATGTTTTGCGGCTTCTAGTACGGTAGTCCCTGAACCGAGGAAAACCGTTTCGCCATCGGCGATCAACTCTGCGGCGGCGCGCCCGATGCCCGCTTTTTCGTCCGCTTGTTCGCCTTCGCGTTGAAGGATCGGCAACTCGGGCGGCGCCTGCTCCGCTGCGATCACACCACCGTGGACTCGTTGCGCCTTGCCTTGCGAGGCAAGTGTTTCCAGGTCACGCCGTGCGGTGGCTTCGCTGATCGAGAATTGCTCCACGATCTCAGCGACACTCAACCGTCCCTGTTTGCTGAGCAGGGAAAGGATCTGTTTTTGCCGTTCAGGGGTGGGAGTAAATTCGCTCATAATCGCTCATAAATCAATCATAAAAAATCATAACAGATTTTTTAGGAAAATTCAAGCAACGGTAAAAAAAAGATGCCCAAGAAAGGGCATATGAGTTCGAACAACTCTGAGCAGGCGGTTGCCCGTTTCAAAAACTATGTCAACGCAATGGCAGTTTGTGGTGTGTTAATCCTGCTGTTGACTGCGTTAAGGAGAATGCCCAAAGAAATTTAACACCACAAGCCGACCGCCGACGGCGGACCGCGGTCTATGGTCGGCGGTCAATATCTGTAAAGAAACATTCAACGGCTGGCGTTATAGACTACAGCCATGAGAATCAAATCCGCCTTCCTAAATCAACCCATCGAAGTGAGCGAATTCCACCCGCAATTCCTAAACGTACTGGGCTTGGGCGCATCCATGCCGCAATTGTTGATCCGTTTGGGATACACAGAAGCCATGCCGAATCCCCTCCGCCGACTGTTCGACGCGGTATTGATTTGATCCCAAAGGAGTCAATATGGCATCGAAACCCATCTTCATTCTCGGCGGTTATGACAATGTCGGTTTGGCAATCTCCCGCCTGCTGGTCAGTTAAACAAAGGCCGGGATGATCATTCCTTCTCGAAAATAATTTCAACCCATTCGAGGGTTTGATTCTTTTGGAACACAAAGGCAATTTGATTGCTGAAGGTTAGATGCGATTTGCTTTTCTTTTCATCAAGGTGATGTTCAATGATGGTGGCGGATTTGTAAATTGTCTTGATTGTGCAGCGCCCATTATCAAACGGCACAATGCCAATATGACTCGATTCGCCGATATCTTCCTCGTCGAATGCCGCTACAACAAGCGGCAGACTGTGTTGAACAAATTTATAGTGATTGGGCAGCGGTCTGCCATCAAAGTGATGTGTGCGTAATGCCAGCAAAACCGTCTTGCCGTTTTCGATGCGCTCCCATGAGGGACCAAACCCCGCGCGCAGACCGCCTTGCCATTTGGCGTGGACTGGCTTGACAGTGAAACGCGCCTCTTTTCTAACGAGTGAACTGATCCCGTTAAATTTGGCAATGTGTTTCGCTGACGGTTTTTCCCCGTTCTCGTCGCCGTCGAAACAATGCAGTGAGCCGAGGCTACCGGATGCAACAGAGTCAAACCAAATGTCGATGGCAGAGTCCCAGTCGTAGCCAGAGGAGCTGTAGGTGGGCATGCCCAATTCGCCACATAGGCTGCTGAAGAAGATGCGGCGATTGGTCTCTAGGTCGTAATCGCCAATGCAGTAAACCAGGTCATCGGGGCTATGCAGGTCGTAGTAATCTATGAGCAATGGCGAAAGACCATAGTACATGATGACGAGGTCGGGGTTTTCTTCTTTCATTGCGCCCACAATGACTTCTAATCCTTTTTGCAACAAGCGTTCGCCTGCAAAAGCCATATCTTTTGGGGCAGCGACATCGAGCGAGGGCAATTCGTAGCCGAAATCGAATTTGATCAGGTCGGGGTTGTAGCGGTGGATGAATTCTTTGGCGCGCTGGCGTAACACGTCCTGCACTTTGGGCTGGGTCACATCGAAGATGCCATAATGTGAAGTTTGATGATCGAGCCAGAGAGTTTTACCTTCATGTGTTTGGAGCAAATGTGACTCGTCCAACCCGAGCGCGGCGGGATTTTGACAACGCAGAAATGCCGCCCATAAACCGATGTTGTAGCCTTGTGCGCGGATGTCTTTTAGAAGGGTGTCAAAGTTGGGGAATCGTTTGGGATCGTGTTTGAGTTCACCGTGCGTGTCTTCCCATTTGTCGTCGATGACGAAGGTTTTTGCTCGCATGCCAGAGTGTTGGAGTTTACTGAAAATTTCGCGGACGAGGTCTTCGGTCAACTGCTCGGATGGGAGGGCAAGAGCAGACTCTACGCCCCAGGTATTGTATTGTGGGGCGAGTAGCACTTCTTGTTTTTTGGGTGAATGTTTTTTGGGCAAGACGAATTTCTCACGCTGCAAGACCTGATAATACTTGCGGATCGCTTCGTGATAATTGTTGCCGAAGGTGATGAGGAAATGAAAGCCAATCGTTTCTGGCTTGTGCTTCCATAAATCTGATCGCAAGTTGAGGACAGGGCTGATGCCGATCTCGCGGATTTCCAACCTGAAGTCAACTTGCGGTAACGCGGCAACTCCCCAGCAGGCGGCTTCGCTTTGTTGTGCTTTTGCGCCGATGGCGTTCCAACGGTCTGCGGTGTTGAAAGTGCAGAAGTAATGCGCAGGCAAGCCCCATTGCTGGGTGAGACCAGGTCCACGCATGGCGCCAGAGCCAAGCACGGCGGTGGTATTGAGGCGCGAGTGCAAGTCTACGATGGGGCTGATGTTGGTGTTCATGCACAAGCCGGGTACCACGGCGTAATGACTGTACATGGAGGGCTTGTATGAGTTGCCGTCTTTTTCAGGGAAGTAGACGATCTGGGCGATGTCTGCGTTTGCGGGGAGATTTAGGAGAAGCGGCTCGAGGGTGATGAAGTCTGGGTGGAAAGACCAGTGTATAGTTAAGGAAGAGGCGGGGTTTTGTCCATGATAGGTGATGGTGATTCTGTTGTGATCCACTTGGTAGGTGGGAGTTGAAAAGTCCATTTGGGTGGGGGAGGTGATGAGCAAAGGACAGTGGCGGGCACGGGAGATGAGACGTTGGTTTTTGTCGTGTAGCCAAAAGGTATCTGTGACGCTATCCCATTCCCATATGTAATTTGGAGTGGAAACCTTAATTTTGGGGAGACTCTCATTAATGTTTACCATCAAAACGCCTTAATCTGGAATTGCCTACTTGACAAAGGGGATATTTTTCTGTAGACTAATGTTACCGTTCACATGACCGGTCACATTATATCAAATGGCTTCTAATCGTCCTACTATTCGTGATGTTGCCCGCCAGGCAGGTGTTTCTCACCAAACCGTTTCGCGTGTCATCAACGGGAGTGAGGATGTGCTGCCTGAAACTCGCGCAGTGGTTGAGGCGGCTATTAGAGAATTAGGCTACCGCCCCAGCGCCATTGCGCGTTCGATGGCGCGTGGTTCAACACACACTCTCGCGATCATTTCTCCCAATCTTACAGACTATACCTTTGCCAGTGTAATCGAAGGCGCCGAACTGGAGGCTCGCCAACATAATTATTTTGTGTTGTCTTCGTCGGCTTCTGATCTGCAGGCGTTTCAGGGTTTGGTGGATGAATTGGTGGGGCACAGGCGGGTTGATGGGCTGATCGTGATTAACCCGTATGCCGATGATCGCTATCAGCATATTCCGAAGAATTTCCCCGTCGTTTTCGTCGGCGCTCGCTCTCATGATGAAAATGTATGCTCGATCTCGCTAGATGACGAGAAGGTGGCATACGAAGCCACCCAGCATTTGATCTCGCTCGGGCACAAGCGTATCGGTTTGGTCACCGGTCCGATGAAAGAAGATTGTTCGCAGGATCGTCTTGTGGGCTTTAAGCTTGCACTGACAGAGGCTGGCATTTTGTACAACCCGTCTTTGGTCTTTGAAGGGGATTGGTCGGCTTCTTCGGGTAGTGATGCTTTGCTTGATTTTTGGCATAAGAAGAATCTGCCGACTGCCATTTTTGCCCAGAACGATCGCATGGCAATGGGTGTCATGCGCGCGGCTCGCGATCTTAATCTGGATGTGCCGACCCAACTCTCGGTCATCGGCGTGGACGATATGCCTTTATCTTCTTATTTTGATCCGCCTCTTACTACGATGAGGCAGGATATGCCTCTCATCGGGCAGGAAGCCATCCGAAAGTTGATGGACATTATTCAAAACGATACCGTTGAGCAGACGGTTCTTAAGTTACCGGCTCAATTGGTTGTGCGGCAATCCACTGTTAAAGGAGGTGATCGGCCTTCATAATACGCATTTTGCAAGACCAACTTGATCGTTATTTGTTCGTCCAATTCCAAGGAGAAGAATAAATGAAAAAGAATTTGCTCGTGAAGATGCTGGGGCTGCTCGTGATAGCCTCTTTTGTTTTGGCGGCCTGCGGCGCCCCTGCTGCAACTGAAGAAGCCCCTGCCGAAGAACCCGCTGCGACCGAAGAATCTGCCGCTACTGAAGAAGTTGCTGCGACCGAAGAAGCCATGTCTGACGTTGCCATCCGCTGGCGCACCCGCCCGGACAATCAGGAAGAAATTGACGTTTACAGCCAGATCAGCGCTGAACTCGATGCCCAGCTCGATGGTATCACCCTTACCTATGAACCCGGTGGTTCGGAAGGCGCGAACTATCAGGACCAACTCCGCGCTGAAATTGCCGCTGGAACCGCTCCGGATGTTTTCTGGATCCCCGGAACCGACGTGGCTGATTTCGCCACCCGCGGTTTGATCCTCAACGCTGCCGACCTTGCTGCTGCGACTGAAGGCTACACCGCTGCTGACTTCTACGAAGGACCGATGTTCCACCTGACTTACAATCCCGAAACCGGCGCTTCCGGTGACGGCTCTGGCGCGGTTTGGGGTTTGCCTCGTGACGTTTCGACCTTCGCACTCTACCTCAACCTCGACCTGATCGCTGAAGCCGGCGCTGCGGATCCCCGCGAACTGGCTGCGAACGGCGAATGGAACTGGGACACCTTCCTCGAAGTTGCCCAGGCTACCCGCGCTCTTGGCTCTGACATTTACGGGTATGGCGCGAGCGCTTGGTGGGGTCCTTATGGTGTCTGGTTGAACGCTTCTGGCGGTGGTTTCTTCACTGAAGACCGCGCTGCATGCGCGCTCAACACCGAAGAGTCCCTTGCTGGTCTCGAATTCCAGCGCTCCCTGTATCAGGACTTCGATGTCGCCACCCCTTATGGTGAAGATCCCGAACCCGGTTTCCGCGCTGGCAAGGTTGCCATGTTCCAGAATGGTCGTTGGGCTACCCCCGGCGTCCGCACCGTTGATTTCAACTGGGATGTTGTTGAATTGCCTGCTGGTCCTAATGGCACGCCGGGCAACTGGCTGTTCTGGGGCGCGTACGTGATCAACGCCAACACCGAACATCCTGAAGAAGCCTGGGCGCTTGTTCAGGCGCTCACCACCGCTGAAACCCAGGGTAAGATCTCCGCTCTGGGCGCGAACATTCCCAGCCGCGTGAGCCAGGAAGCGCTCGATGCCTTCCTCACTTTCACGCCGCCTGCCAACAATCAGGCGTTCTTGAACGGTATTGCCCCCGATGCCAACCCGACCGCTGAAGGCCCGTTGTGGGCTGGCTCCTGGCCCGAGTTCGATAAGATTATGGGACCTGCCATCCAGGGTGTCTTGACCGGTGCAACCACCGTCGAAGACTTTGGCGCCACAATCTGCGACGAAGCCAACAAAGCTTTCAACCAATAAAGCC
>DAOTXI010000018.1:0-4242 GCA_034435475.1 Anaerolineales bacterium | reverse complement strand
TTTCCTGCTGCCAGCGCGTGTAAGAAGCCTCACTGCAAATATTCGCCAGAATGCGCATGGCAATTTGATGCGCCCCGCTGTTGCGGAAATTCTTCATCGCAGGCTCATCCTTCCAGACGGTCTTCGTCCAATGAGTGAAAGCATCTTCGACGCGGGTATCAAAGCCCACGATGCCTTCGGATTTCATCGCCTGCGCGGCGCTGCGCATGGCATGCACACCAAACAGCGGCAAAAACCAAGCCGAACGGACTCGCAAACGGGTGATGGATACGTTATACATTTCTAAACTCCTTTTATAAATTGACGAACAATGGATTCGATTTCATAACGATAGAGCGAAGCGCCATCCACGCCGAAAGGCGGCATATTGCCGGAAACTTCCAGGGAAACCAAGCCATGCACGCGGCTCCAGATGACCATGGCAACGGAGAGCGAGAAGATGTCGTAATTGCCAGCAAAGCCGCGCCAGACGTCGAACATTGGCTCGTAGCCGGGTTGTATCGAGGGGAAATTCTCCGCTTGCAACTTATTGGCTATCCGCAATTTATCCACTACGCTGACCAAGGCGCTCAACGAACGAGCCGCGGAGGGCAATACTTCCATCATCGGCGCTTGGTAGTTTGGGATGGGCGTGCCGAAGATCAACTGGTAGCGTTGTGGATAGTCCAGTGCCCATTGTCGGTAGGCAAAGCCGATAGCGCGCAAACGCCCCACCAGGTCATCCCCTGCCTGAGCGTCGCGTGAGGCGAGCTGATAATCCCCAAAAGAAGTGTAGGCATCAATGATCAGTGCGGTCACCAGTGCATCCCGATCTGGGAAGTAGTTGTAAATGGCAGGTGCAGTGATCTTCAACTCACGCGCAATCGCCCGCAGAGACAATGCCGCCGCCCCCGTCTCAGCGATCTGTTTCCATGCGGTTTCTTTGATGGCTTCCTGTAGATTAGGAATTTGGGTTTTCTTGCTGGGTCTGACCATGTTGGCTCCATCTGGCGGATAAAGTAAATTTTGCCCTACTTTAATTTACAGCGTAAATATACATAGTTTATATAATTAAGTCAAGGTAGGGAAAAGGAATTTCTAAAATTGATGTAAACAGGTATTGACTTAATGTAAGTTATAGTTTACATTATGAATACTAAAGCATACAGGAGCGAACCATGTCTTATCAAGAGAAAAATGTTACTGTCGCATTGGTCAGCCACTTACTCATCCTTGTTTACTATTTTTTCAGCCTCCTCCCCATTCTCCAATCGGGAGAGTGGGTTGCCAATAAACTTTATGCGTTGTGGGTTCTTGTGATCGGCGTCACCATTCTCGTGAATATCATCGGCAGTATTCTGACGAATATCGTCCTCACAATTGTGGAAGCGATCCGTTCTCGGAAGTATGAAGACCCGCGCTTCATTACTGACGAGCGTGATCATCTCATCGAGCTAAAAGGCATCCGCATTGAGTACATTACGTATTCCATCGGCGTGTTAACTTCCATTCTCGCCTATATTTTCGGTCAACCGCCGTTGATGATGATCAGCATGATCTTTGCCTTTGGCATCCTTGCGGAGATCGCTGGGGATATTGTCAAGATCACGCTCTACCGCCGGGGAATGTGACATGGAAAAGCGACAAGTCCGCAACAACATCCGTAAATTGCGCTTCCAGAATAACGAAATGACCCAGGAACAGTTGGCGGAAAAGGTCGGCGTGACGCGCCAAACCATCATTGCATTGGAAGGTGGAAAATACGCCCCATCCTTGGAATTGGCGTTCCGCATCTCTCTCGCCTTTGGCTTGCCTCTGCAAGATGTATTTTCATATGAACTTGAAGGAGATGAAAAATGAAAGCGTTAAACAAATTTGGCGGATACGCTGCATTTTATTTGGCAGCTGCCTATGTGATCGGAATTACGATATTTCTGGTGATTCTCGATTTCCTAAACATTACAGATATCGATCAGAAAGTAACTCTTCTGGTCGAAAAGCAAACGATGTTCTATTCAACCAATCTGCTGATGTATGTCTTCTTCGGAATTTTTTTAGTGGTACTAGCCCTGGCTTTGCATGAACGTCTCACTCCTTCCGCTCCGGCGTTGACAAAGATTGCAACAACGATGGGGTTGATCTGGGCAGGCTCTCTGATCGCCAGCGGGATGATATCCAATGCGGGAATTGTACCGATTGCCGCGCTTCATGCTACGGATCCGAAACAAGCGGCGCTTACGTTGGTTGTCATTGAAACCATTGCCACCAACGGCATCGGAAATGGGAATGGCGAGATTCTTGGCGGCGTGTGGACGTTGCTCATCAGCCTTGCAGGTCTGCTCACAAACAAGTTGCCCAAAGCTCTAAACTACTTAGGCATATTTATCGGAGTCGTTGGGATTGTCTCCGTATTCCCAGGTCTGAGCGACCTGGCAGGGTTATTCGGCATCACTCAAATCATTTGGTTTGTCGGGTTGGGTATTACCTTAATCCGCACAAAAGAATCGTCATAAAGGAATTCAAAATGAAAGCGATTACCTATACTGAATATGGTTCCCCCGATGTTCTCCAATTGCGAGAGATCGCAAAACCAACCCCAAAAGATAATGAGATTCTGATCCGCATCCGCGCAACACGAGTCAACTATGGGGATATGCTTGCCAGAAAGTTCGGAAGCGTGACCGCAAAAGAGTTCAATATGCCGGGCATCCTTTTGCCGCTCGTCCGCCTGGAGTTCGGCATTCGCAAACCGAAAAAGTATATTCTCGGCAGTGAATTTTCCGGCGCGGTCGAAGCCGCTGGCAAGGAAGTAAAACGCTTCAAAGCAGGTGATGCCGTCTTCGGCTATCGCGGCTCGACATTCGGCGCGTACACGGAATATCTCTGCATGTCCGAAAGCGGACTGGTCACACATAAACCGACCAATATGAACTTTGAAGAAGCAACTCTCATTCCCTATGGTGCATTGACCGCATACAGTCATTTCAAAAAGGTCAGCATTCAGCCCGGGCAAAAAGTTCTGGTCAACGGCGCCTCTGGCGGAATTGGCTCAGCAGGCGTGCAACTCGCCAAATATTTCGGCGCAGAAGTGACCGGCGTTTGCGGCACAGCCAAGCTGAATTTCGTCAAAGCCCTCGGCGCGGATAAGGTCATTGACTATATCAAAGAAGATTTCACTCAAAATAGTGAAAAATACGATCTGATCTATGACATCCTTGGTAGAAGCTCGTTTGATAAGAGTCAATCTTCACTTACCCCGACTGGCATTCATCTCTATGCCAGCTTCAAAGTGAAGCAGATGATTCAAATGATGCAGACGTCCAAGTCTATGGGCAAGAAAGTGATTTGCGCTTTGTCTTCTGAAAATCTCGATGACCTTAATTTCATCAAGGAACTTGTGGAAGCGGGGAAATTCAAGACCGTAATTGATAAAAGATTCTCACTGGAAGAAACCGCCGAAGCACATCGGTATTATGAATCAGGAAAGAATACAGGGAATGTAGTTATTTCAGTGAACTGAAAAAAGACCACGGAGGTTTTTCAAACCTCCGTGGTCTGCTATAAGGCTTCTTTCACCGCCAGCCACTCCCCTGTAAACTTGGGGTGCTCCGCTAAAACCAATGTGCCAGCATCTACCAATTTACCAACACTCTTCTTCACCACATCATTCCCCCAACCAAACAACTTCTGCACATCGCGCATCTGTGCTGCACCGACCATATCAAAATAAAGCGCCATTAATTTTGCACGCGCTTGCGCCTCGGTAATTTTGCGAGCTTGCTCTGCAAGGTCAGGGAAGTGACTGGTTGTAATTGCGTAAATATGCGAATACTTCCATGCGCCTGCTTGCGCCACACCGACAGGTAATATTTTAAAATCGCGCTGTAGATATTCCAATGCCTTGTTAAATTCCGAATCCTTAGCGTTCATAAGATTCGATTCTTTTCGTAAGTCAATCGTATGCATTGCGCCTTTATCCAGCAAGGCTTCGTACACTTGCTTTGCAGATTGCGGTAAACGTCCTTCTTGATATGCGATCAGATAATCTTCTTCAGGCGAGCCATAATTTTCAGACAAGGCATAAAAATAAGGTGCAATCTCCAATGAGATCATCGTCGCTTTGCCGCGTAGAATTTTTGCGTAATACCAAATCTTTTTATCGAGCGCGTCATCTTTCCAGCCCCATGTGATGTGACCCGAGTCATCATGCGCATCGGCAACTGGGCGATCGCCAGCAACTGCTGTCCACAACGAAGGCAGGTC
>DAOTXI010000017.1:0-7166 GCA_034435475.1 Anaerolineales bacterium | reverse complement strand
CTTGAAGATTCGTAACAGCGAACCGCTTCCAACTCCTTCGCTGCCCCCAACGCTCGCCGATTTCAACTTCCAACCGCCCGCCCCGGCGCAAGAATCCCCCGTGACTGCGATCCCTATCCCTACACAGCGATTTGCTCCTTCGTCCACCTCACTCCCCGAAAATCCCGCATCGCTCAAAACCTCCTCGATCTCCCGAGTCTTCTGGCAAAGCGCCTTAGCTGCTCTCATCTTATTCGCCTTCTTTTCCCTTATCTTCCGTCTCCGTAAAAACTAACCTGAAACCTGAAACCTAATACCTGACACCTGGAACTTGACACATGCTCACCTCCCCCCACCTCATTATCGGACTCGGCAACCCCGGGCGCGAATACAAAGACACCCGCCACAACATCGGCTTCATGCTCGTGGACCATCTCGCCGAACGGATCGGCGCGCGCGGAATGAAAGTGCAGTCCAAAGCCATTGTCACCTCCGGATTGCACGAAGAGCATAAACTTATTTTCGCCAAACCGCAGACCTATATGAATCTTTCCGGGCAATCGGTGCAGGGACTGTTGCACTTCTACAAAATTCCCCTCGAAAACCTCATCGTCGCCCATGACGACCTCGACATTCCCTTCGGGACGATTCGCATCCGTCCCACCGGCGGACCGGGCGGTCAGCGCGGCATGGCAAACACCATCGAACTGCTTGGGACGAAGGATTTCCCCCGCTTGCGGCTCGGCATCGGACGTCCGCCCGGGCGCATGGACCCGAAGGATTACGTTCTGCAAAACTTCTCGAAGGATGAATTGAAACTACTGCCCGAAATCCTCTCTCACGCCGCCGATGCCGCACTCGAATTTGTGCTGCGCGGGTTGAACGCTGCGATGAATAAATATAACGGTGATATTAGGGAATAGGTCATAGTGAATAGTGAATGGGATAAGTCGCCTACTCACTATTCATCATTCACTAAATTATGCAGCAACTTCTCGATCAACTTAAAGCCCTTCCCCCATATCAGCGCATTCTAAGCGACCTTACCGCCCGCAACCCGCTAAACGGACTGGGCTTGCCGCGCGCCGCGCGTTTGCCCGTTCTTGCCGCCCTGCACGCGGACTTGAACCAGCCCATCCTGCTCATCACCGACCGCGCCGACCATGCGCTTGCGATGTTCGATGAACTTGGGTTCTGGGTCAAATCTCCGCGCTATCTCTTTGCCGAACCCAACCCGCTCTTCTATGAAGATGCCGCTTGGGGCGTGACGACGCGCCGCGAAAGACTTCAAACGTTAACAACACTTTCTACTTACCATTTACCATTTACCAAGAAGCCCGAAATCCCTCCCATCATCATCTCCTCCGTCCGTTCGTTGATGACGCGCTCCCTGCCGCGGCGGGACTTTCTCAAAGCGTGCAAAAAACTCACAGTCAGCCAGACCAGCCAACCCGATGCCCTGATGCGCGAGTGGGCGAGGATCGGCTACCAGCGTGTGAACACCGTCCTCGAGCCGGGTCAATTCTCGGGGCGCGGAGGCATCCTCGATGTGTGGGCAACGACGGAGTTGAATCCGGCGCGGCTCGACTTCTTCGGCGATGAGATCGAGACCATTCGTAGTTTCGACCCCGCCACCCAGCGCACGCTTGAAAAACTCGAAGCGATATTGATCACGCCCGCGCGCGAGTTCCTTGCGGATACGACGGAGACCGATGCGCAGTTATCCGAGTTTCACATCCCATTGCTTCATTCGCAGCCCGCTTCTTTGCTGGATTATCTGCCGCAGAAGACTTTGATCTTTGCGGACGATCTTGGCATGATCGAAACGATGGCGAATGAAGTGGAGGAGCAGGCGGTCAAGTTTCGGCAGGAAAGCATTAACGAAGGGACGCTTTCAGCGGATTTCCCTGTGCCTTATTTGCCGTGGTCGGAATTGAACGACTCGCTCGATGATTATGCCCGTCTTGAATTGGGTCGTTCTGTTGATTCTGAAACCGAGAGCGGACTTGCTTCGCGCTTCGGTCACGATGAGCGTTTTGGCGGCAGGCTGAAACCTTTTGTGGATTACCTCATGCCGATCATAGAACGGGACGAGCAGGTCTTCATCGTATCGCGCCAGGCTCCGCGCTTGCAGGAACTTTGGAACGAACATAACCTCGATACGGTCTCGCCCAATCTCGAATTCATCGAAGCGTCACTTTCCGAAGGTTTCACCCTTGAAACCGATTCACTGATCACTGTTCACTTGATTACTGATTCGGAAGTCTTCGGCTGGGAACGCCCACAGCCCCGCTCAAGGCAGAGACAGACTGCCGACACCCCCGAATCGTTATACGCCGACCTGCAAGCCGGGGATTATGTCGTCCATGTGGACCATGGGTTCGGGCGGTTTGCGGGTTTGATCCAGCGTCAACTTGATGGGCATGAGCGCGAATATCTCACGGTCGAATACGAACGCGGCGATATTCTGTATGTCCCCGTCCATCAAGCGGACCGGCTCACGCGTTATGTCGGCGCGGACGGCGGCAAGCCATCGTTGGATAACCTCGGCGGGCAGGCTTGGGCGGAGACGAAGGCGCGGGTCAAAGAAGCGGTTCAAAAAGTTGCCGAAGACCTGCTCGATCTGTACGCGAGACGCCAGGTTGTGCAGGGCTTTGAATTTGCCGCAGACACCCAATGGCAAAAAGAACTGGAAGATAGTTTTCCGTACGTCGAAACCGAAGACCAGAAACGCGCCATTGCAGATATCAAACGCGATATGGAACGCCCGCGCCCTATGGATCGTTTGTTATGCGGCGATGTGGGTTATGGAAAGACCGAGGTGGCTCTCCGCGCCGCTTTCAAAGCGGTGATGAGCGGCAGGCAGGTGGCTGTTTTGGTGCCGACCACGGTGCTGGCGCAGCAGCATTTCGAGACTTTTTCCCAACGCCTTGCCGCATTCCCCGTCAAAGTGGAGATGCTTTCCCGCTTCCGCACCCCGCGCGAACAGACGGAAATCCTGCATCAACTCTCCAGCGGTGAAATGGACATTGTCATCGGGACGCACCGGCTCATCTCCTCCGATGTTGTTTTCAAGGATTTGGGCTTGGTGGTCATTGATGAGGAACAACGCTTTGGCGTGACGCACAAAGAGCACCTCAAAAAACTCCGCACCGAAGTGGATGTGTTGACGCTCACCGCCACGCCGATTCCGCGCACGCTTTACATGGCGTTGACCGGCGTCCGAGACATCTCGAACCTAAACACGCCGCCCGAAGAACGCCTGCCCATCGTCACCCATGTCGGACCTTACTCCTCGCGGCTGGTCAGGCAGGCGGTCTTGCGCGAACTGGAACGCGGCGGGCAGATCTTCTACGTCCATAACCGGGTGCAGACCATCGAAGCCATGAAGGCTCATCTTGAAAAACTTGTCCCCGAGGCGCGGATAGACATCGGTCACGGACAGATGGCGGAGAATCAACTCTCGCAGGTCATGCATCGCTTCGGCAACGCCGAGATTGACATCCTGCTTTCCACCACCATTATCGAATCCGGCTTGGATATTCCCAACGCCAACACCCTCATCGTTGACCGCGCGGATACCTTCGGTCTCGCCCAACTCTATCAACTGCGCGGACGGGTGGGGCGCGGAGCGATGCGGGCATATGCCTACTTCTTCCGCCATAAGAAACTCACGCCGACAATTGAAGGTCAGCAGCGGCTTGAAGTCATTGCGGAGAACACGCAGCTTGGTTCCGGCTACTCCATTGCCATGCGCGACCTTGAAATCCGCGGCGCGGGCGAACTGCTCGGCACAAAACAGCACGGTTTCATTCAATCCGTCGGTTTCCATCTTTATACGCGGATGCTGGCGGATGCGGTAAGGAGATTACGACGCCTTGGTCAAAAGTCGAAAGTCGAAGGTCTGGATGAAATGACTTTTGACCTTCAACCTTCGACCTTTAATTTGCCCTTGAGTCTCCCCGTCAACGTTGACCTTCCCCTCGCCGTTGGCATCCCTGCCCACTACATCTCCGATCAAGACCTGCGACTGCGCCTTTATCGCCGCATTGCAGATTTGCGCGACGAGACTGAACTGGACGCGCTCGGCTCCGAGTTCCGCGACCGCTTTGGTCACCTGCCAGAGATGACGCAGAATCTTCTTTACCAGATGCGCGTCAAACTTCGCGCCGAAAGGATCGGGCTGGCGTCGGTCAACTGGGAATCGGGGCAGGTCCTGCTCAAGTTCCCGCTACCAGCCAGCGGCGCGGAGGCGAAGCGTCTGCCTGATCTACCGGGCGGCGTGAGGGGAGGAAAGGGTCAATACTGGGTTGTGTTCACGAAGGAAGAAGTCTGGACCGCAAAGTTACTGGATGTGCTGGCACGTTTGGGGGATGGCTGATGCGCCCATATCGGTTCTAATCGGCGACAAAAGTTTCAAAGGAGATTTCGATGAAGAACAGCCGCTGTATTTTGTTTATTGTTATCGCCATGTTGCTTTCAGCTTGTGGAGGTGGCGGACAAACGCCCGCTCCAAACCTTGATGATATTGTGCAGTCCACTTTGCAGGCGATGACGGCTCAAGCCCCGGCTCCCGTGGCGACATCTGCGCCTGAGACGGGTGGAATTTCGGGCAAGTTATCTTATCCCTCCGAAGCGATTCCGCCTCTGCTTGTCGTTGCTTTCAAGGTTGATTCCGATGAGTATTATTGGGTTCAGACCGCGCAGGATCAGGCGACGTATCAACTGGATGGACTTCCTGCCGGGGCGTATCATGTCGTCGCGTACATCCTGCCTGATGGTTCGCTGGCTGGGCGTTACGATCAATTCTACGTCTGCGGTTTGAGTCAGGGTTGCGCCGATCAGAACTGGGTGGATGTGCAGGTGCAGGCGGGCGTCGTAACTCCAAATGTTGACCCCGGCAACTGGTATGGCGGACCGGAACTTTACCCGCCGATGCCGGGTTACGAACCGGGGCAGGCAAGCGGCAAGGGTTTTTATTCCGCGCCCATGCCGGCAGGCGGAAGCATAGCCGGTCAATTGAGTTATCCGTCGAGTTTCATTCCATCCATGACGGTGGTCGCTTATGACACAATGAGTTTCAGTTATTTTTATATTGTCACGAATGAAAATTCATCCACCTATCAGATCGACAACCTTCCCCCCGGTTCATATTTTGTCGTGGCGTACCCTGTCGGCGATTCGAGTTTTCCGGGCGGGTATTCGGCTGCGGTCCCATGCGGGCTTCAAGCCAGTTGTGAAGACCACAGCCTGATCGCCGTCGAAGTAAGAAGCGGTGAGGTGACTCAGGGAATCAACCCCGGGGATTTCTACGCCCCTCCTGGAACCTTCCCCCCGCTCCCGGCTCCCTGACGCGCCGATGGTTGATTCTGTTTTCTGTAAATTTTTCCACGCCGAAAGTTTAAACACAAGAGACGGTCATTTTTATAATGACCGTCTCTTGTGTTTACGTGTATGGTGGAAGCAGAATCCTATTTCGTTTTTCGATTACTTTACACTTTGTTTTTGGGACGCTGAAAACGCGGATGAACGCAGATTTTTTTGACAAAACGCCCAAAAAACACCTTGAACCCGCATTCTGATTTAAGAGTTTAAGGTAGTCAGTTTCGTTTTCTAAAGGTTGTCAGGCTAAAAGCCTGACCTGCGACTGCGGCTTGATTTTACAAGAGTCTTATTGGTACGAGCCGCACCCAAAATCTTCTTTCAACTTAATCAGCGTCGCGTCTTTCTCGGCTGAAGCAGGCGCGGACTCTGTCAGTCTGTTCATTGCTCCGCACAGACTGGGTTCGAGACCGGCGGTGATCTTGTTGGCGAATTTGGTCATCTCCTTCACCGTTTCCCAGTCGCCGGTGTTACCAAAGCCTTCGATGAAGGGAATATATTCAAAACCGTTATCGGGACGTTCGCCGTTTGCTTGGGCTTCCTCCCATAAGCGGACGATCTCGTCCCATTGGCCATACTGCCGCGCAAGGTCGGCCTTTTGGAAGTAGTAGCACCATGACTGCGTGTTGGCTCGTCCGTAAATCTCTTCAGGCGGATTAGGCGAATCGCCGTCGGATTGCCCGATCAACGAAATATCCGACCCGGCGGAAAGTCTGCGCGCATCGTCGCTGACGAGGCGCAGATTCGTATCCTGGGGCTGGAGAATCCACAGGCAGCGTTTGAGCTCGGGGTTGAAATCAAGGAGCAGCATCTGGGCGCTGGTTCCATTGAATTGCATGGTGAGTTTTTCGTATTCGAGTGGCGCGCCTTGAAGCAGGTCGTCCACGTTTGGGTTGGCGTAGGCGAAGGGGAAGTACCAATACGGCGGCGTGTTTCCAAACCCGGAGGGTTGATAGGTGGTGTTGATGGAAAACGAGACTGCGTACTCGCCCATTACACCCATCACTTCCTGATCGGTCAGGATGGCGGTCCCTGGCTCGATGGCAGGCGCGCGCCAGATCAACTGCTGCATGAAGCGTTCCTGCTTTTCCCACGAGTATTGGAATTCCTTTGTGTTATCCAGATGAAAATTGACGGATATTGCCAGCAGGAAGGCAAGGAAAATGTTTTGCCTGTTCTTGTCGGAGATAAAGGTCTGGGCGAGAAGAAAGGTCAGCAGCGCCGCGCCAAACATCGCCGGAATCCCGAAGCGGGAGGCGGAGAGGAGGTTCTTGCTGTCCACGATGGTCCGCCCGATGAACCAGATCGGGAGTCCGCCTGTCATCAGCGCGAATATTGCAAGGGTGGTCGAACCCCGACTCCAATCGGGCGGAGTGGGAGCATCCTCCTGTGTTGACAGGTTGCGCAAATAATAATGTGATAGGGCGAACGTCAAAGCGCAGACGGCGAGTTTGAATTGCACGAACGGAGACGCGATGTCGAGCAGGCTCGCATCGAATGCTTTTCCCCAGCCGAGAGTCAGGACGGAGATTGTGTCTGAGAGAAAAGCGTTGATGAGGAAAAGGATCGCCCTGAGCGGCTCGCTCAATAACTGGTTGAGAATGACGGATTCGTTGCGCGTCACGCCTTCGGGGTTTTGATAAAGGACGATGCGCCAGTAGAAGAACGATGCAAGGATAAGGAGATAAGGGAGCCAATTCAGGAGGGTGCGGGATATTTTTTTATTGAAATTATTTTCGACCCGTGAGATTAATATCCATATCACGGTAATGCGGACCAGTTCCAACCCCGCAAAGTATTCGCTG
>DAOTXI010000016.1:0-3177 GCA_034435475.1 Anaerolineales bacterium | reverse complement strand
GGTTTTTAACAAAACAATCTCATAATGTTGCGTAGGGCGCGTTCTCTTACGCGCCCGTTGGCGTTAGAGAACGCCAACTACGCGGTTACGGTATTTATTTGTAAAACTTCATAAGTCGTCACTACATACCAGCCTATCAAGGCTTCCTCGAACAATAAAAACGGCTAGCTTTACAGCAGGGAGCCGTTTTGTCATTGAGGCATTTAAATGCCTATTGGAGATATGAATTGAACAGGCTTCTGAAATCGTCCTCGGAAACAAAACCGACCAGTTTCTTCAAGACGTTTCCATTCGCGTCGAGCAGGTAAAATTCGGGTTGGTACACAAAGCCCAACGCGCGCTGGAAAGCATCTGTGTTGGGGTCATCGGCGTCAAGATAACTAAATTTGATCCAGCCATAATACTCTGCTTCAAGCCCATGAACCATGGGCGCCATGGCGCGGCAGGTGCCTCAGGTAAAGCGGAAGAACTCGACCAGTTGCAATTGCCCGGAGGCAAGGTTGACCGTTGCCGGGTCGGTCGCTTCGAGCGAATCGCCGCGGGATGTGGCGGCAGGCTGGACTATTGGAGCTTCGGTTGCAACCGTAGGCGCTTCAGTGGAAGCGGGAGCCTCGACTACATTCGGCGCTTCAGTTACCGGTAATACTTCGGGTTGGGGAGCGCTTTCAGTGGGGACGCTTGGGGCGCAGGCAACTGCCAGAAAGACAGCGACCAAGCCCAGCGCAAGCCCAGCGGCGCGGAGCGTCATCCACTTCGGGGGTGGTAGAGATGAACGATTTCGGGAAGTCATGGTTTCTCCTTATTAAAGTCTGATGTTCACCTCATCCAATCCCTTACAGGTTCTCATAAAGTTCTAAAGATACCGGTTCAATCTTCTTCGCCAGAAAGCAGCTTGATGCGCTCCCAGGGTTTCAGGCTTTCATCCTCGGCGAGCAGACTCTTCAACTCATAAAGTTCATCGCGTAAAGCGGCTGCCCTTTCGAACTCAAGGTTCTTCGCGGCATCCTTCATTTGCTTTTCCATTTCATGCATGATCTGGCGCAGTTCGTTGCGCGGCATGTCGCCCCTGCCCTTCGTCTTGTATTCACCCTTCGATTCGCCCACCGCCATCGAGGTGACATCTTCGGTCAGGTCGTGGATCGCCTTCGAAATACTAAACGGAATGATGCCCTTCTCCTCGTTATATTTCACCTGTTTTGCGCGGCGGCGGTTCGTCTCATCAATGGCGCGTTTCATCGAGTCGGTCATCTTGTCGGCGTACATGATGACGCGTCCGTTCACATTACGGGCGGCGCGTCCGATGGTCTGAATCAGCGCGGTGTCTGAACGCAGGAAACCTTCCTTATCCGCATCGAGGATCGCCACCAGCGACACTTCGGGCAGGTCCAACCCTTCACGCAGGAGGTTGATCCCCACCAGAACGTCGAATTTGCCAAGGCGCAAATCGCGCAGGATGCCGACACGTTCAAGCGTTTCCACTTCCGAATGCAGGTACTGGACCTTGATTCCCAACTCGGACATATACTTCGTCAAATCTTCCGCCATGCGCTTGGTGAGGGTGGTGACGAGAATCCTCTCGCCTCTTTCCGCCCGCTGCTTGATCTCTCCGACCAGATCGTCCACCTGCCCCTTGACCGGTCTCACCACAACCTCCGGGTCCACCAATCCCGTCGGGCGGATGATCTGCTCGACGACTTGTTGAGCCTGTTTGGTTTCATACTCGCCCGGCGTCGCGGATGTGTAGATCGTCGCGCCCATCACCTCTTCAAACTCGTTGAACTTGAGCGGACGGTTATCCAGCGCGGACGGCAATCGGAAGCCGTATTCGACCAGAGTCTCCTTGCGAGCGCGGTCACCGTTGTACATGCCGCGGATCTGCGGCACGGTCATGTGACTCTCGTCCAGCACGAGCAGATAATCGCTGGGTAGAAAGTCAATCATCGTCCACGGGTGTGAGCCGGGCGGACGCCCATCCAGATGGCGCGAGTAGTTTTCGATACCAGAACAATACCCCACTTCTTTCAGCATTTCGAGGTCGTAGCGGGCGCGTTGCTCAAGCCGTTGTGCCTCCAAAAACTTCCCTTCGGTTTTGAACAGGGCGAGCCGCTCCTCCAACTCCGACTCGATGGCTTTGACGGAATCTTTCAAGCGGTCGGCATCCGTCAAAAATTGCTTGGCAGGGTAAATGGATACCTCATTAGGCTCCTCGAATATTTCTCCGGTCAACGGGCTAAACTGCATGATGCGTTCGACTTCGTCGCCGAAAAATGTGACCTTGTATCCCTTTTTATCTTCATAAGCCGGGACGATTTCAAGCGTGTCGCCGCGCACACGAAAAGTGCCGGGGCGCAACTCCATATCGTTGCGTTGATATTGGCTTTCGATCAACTGCCTCAGCAGGGCGTTGCGGCGATAAATTTCGCCGACCTTGAAAGTAACTGTCCCTTTGCCGAATTCCTCCGGCGACCCCAAGCCATAGATGCACGACACCGAAGCGACGATGATAACGTCCCGCCGTGAAATGAGCGCTGTCGTCGCCGCCAGCCGCAGACGTTCGATCTCTTCGTTGATCTGGGTTTCCTTCTCGATATACAAATCGTGCCGGGGCACGTATGCCTCCGGCTTGTAATAATCGTAGTAGGAAACAAAATACGACACGGCATTTTCAGGAAAGAAATCCCGAAACTCGGCGTATAACTGTGCCGCCAGCGTCTTATTATGCGCCATGATCAGCGCAGGCTTTTGCAATTGCTGGATGACGCTGGCTATGGTAAAGGTTTTCCCAGTGCCGGTTGCTCCGAGCAAAACCTGATGTTTGAGTCCTCGGTTCACGCCATCCACAAGTCCGCGGATGGCTTCGGGCTGGTCGCCCATCGGTTGAAAGGGTGCTTGAAGTTTGAATTCCATGAGGTTGATCGAGTATTTGTGTAGGGTCGCCCTTATTAACAGGAGGAAATAAAAAAAGGAACGTGTGTTCTATTTTACCCCAAAAGGTTTGAATTTTGATAAGTGTATAATCTCCCGGACATGGACAAAATCAAAGCGTTTCTCCAAAAGTCCGAAGCGAGCGCCCCTTTTGCTTTTCTCGCTTTGTGCGTTTTATCCTTCGGCTTGCTCATCCCGCGCCTCGGCTTTTACATGGACGATTGGCCCTATGTCTTCTATGCCAACCTGAAA
>DAOTXI010000015.1:0-2760 GCA_034435475.1 Anaerolineales bacterium | reverse complement strand
GATTTAAGAATCGTCGGCTTGACCGGCGCAGGAGGTTCGACACTGGTCGCAATGGAGAAGCGTTGGGGAAGTGTCAGCAAAATTTGGAATGCCGCCATGTACGCCAGCCGCACAAAGCCCGGAAAATCCCCCTCAAGACCAATCAGCAGTTGACCGAGATGACCGAAGAACCCCAGCAATAATAGCAGGATGCCATACCACATCCCATCCGGCTTGCGGATGAAGATGACTGCCATCCCCAGCGCCGAAAAGGTCAGGGACCCGATTTGCCAGATGAAGTCGTCCATCGTCAGGTTGTAACTCAGGACGGAGGCAGCCGGGTTTGCGATCTGTTGATTCCAAGAGATCAGACTCAGTCCCAGCGCGGTGAAGATGAACATGCTCAACAGGGTCGCCACGGCATCCCCGCTGCGATTTGGTTCGGGGAAGGCGTAGAGCCAGGTGATCCAAATAATCGCAAAGGCGAGAAAACCGCGATCCATTGGCGGCAGGATGGATTTGGGGTCCACCATTTCCTGCCAGCCCAGCCCGCTGAAGATGAACATGAATATCTGCGCGAAGAGAAGGATTCCCAACCCGATAAACGCGCGTTTTGCCTGCGGAAATTCGCTTGCCCTCCAATGATTGAATGCCGACTGAAGCGCGCTTGCGATGACGAAGACCAGGACGATGTAATAGATCAGATCGCCCGGCGGAACCGTCAACTGATTCAAGACCAATTGTATGAAATCGCTCATCCGTTTGTGATTATACTGCCAGTTCCTTAATATCGCTTAGAATTGAAATTATGTTGCGACGGAACTTAACGCCCTGGCTTGTCGGAGCCGCATTACTCCTTTCCGCCGCCATCACAATGCTCATTGCGTGCTATTCCAGCCTGAATCAGGCAGAGGCGGCGAAAAAACGCGGGGAATATCCGCTTGCCGCCGAACGATATGCCAACGCCGCAACCTATCTTTTCTGGCGGCGCGATTTGTACGAACAGGCGGGCATCTCAGCCGCACTCGCCGGGGATTTCCCTTCCGCCATTGAGTTTTTTGAAGCCTCATCAATCTCCACCGAAGAAGGCTGGGTCTGGCATTGCGCTGCCCGCATTCAACAGGAGGACTTCGACCTCGCTGCGGCCATTTGCTCCGAAGGCGCAAGGCTTCATGACTCAGCCGTTTTGTATCGGTTGCTTGCCCATCTTCATCATATTCAAAAGAATTGGAGCAGTGAACTTTCCGCATTAACCCATCAAACCCGGCTTGACCCCACAGATGCCTATGCCGCCTACCGATTTGGCTTGCTGTTGACTTTGTATGCGCCCGGTGATGCCCTCGCCGAGTTGACCCGCGCCTCGCAACTTAACCCCGAAGTTGATTCAGCCGTCCAGACCTTGCGCGCCGCCCTGGCTGTTTCCTCTCAACAAAGCGACCTATCCATGCAGAAGGTTGTCATTGGTCAAGCGTTCGGACTTGTGCAGGATTGGGAACTCGCACAAACCGCCTTCGAGCAGGCAATTGAACTCGATGAGAACAATGCTGAGGCGTGGGCATGGCTTGGAGAGGCGAAACAGCAAACGGGTCAGGGTGGCAGAGCCGAATTGGATCATGCCCTCGATTTGAACCGCGAATCGACCAATGTCCGCGCGCTGCGGGCTTTGTATTGGAGTCGTCAGGGCAAATACGAACAGATGTTGGCGGAGTATCTCATTGCCGCGGGCATCGAACCGGAGAATCCTCGTTGGCGGGCGGGCATCGGCGATGCCTATGCTGGAATCGGCGACCTTGTCTCTGCGCTCGCGTCTTATCAGCAGGCGGTGCAACTGGCTCCCGCCTTCCCCGACTATTGGCGCATGTTGGCTGTTTTTTGCGCCGACAATAATGTTCAATTGGAAGAGATCGGTCTGCCCGCCGCCCAACAGGCAGTTTTGCTTGCCCCAGGCGATGTGGTCACATTGGACGCGCTTGGGTATGTTTATTTATCCTCCGGTCGTTACGCCAACGCAGTTAACATTTTCCTTTCGGTGATCGAATCTTCGCCCGAATATTTTCCCACGCACATTCATCTTGCCATGGCGTATCTCGCCCAGGGAGATCGCGCCGCCGCGTATAACGTTTTGACCTTTGTGCGCAGTTCGCCAGCCGCAGGCGCGTATGCAGACTCGGCGCAGGGGTTGTTGGATAAATATTTTCCGTAACGGACACTCCAACGTCTGAAGACGTTGGACTCCCTGGCGGACTCGAAAGTCTCCAGACTTTCGAGTTTACGTTCTGATAAAATCACTCGTATGAATCGCCTCCTATTTTTCTTATCCATTGCGATCCTGTCGCTCGTATCCTGCACTGCCGCGCCTGTAGATCAATCTCAACCTCCCGCGCCTGCCCAACCTTCCGGCTCCGTTCTCTTTCAAGATGACTTCGCCCAACCCACCACCGGCTGGGATCGTTTGCTCGTCACCGAAGGCGTGATGGATTATTACTCCGGCGGCTATCGGATGCTGGTCAATTCCCTGCAAACAAATTTTTGGGCAACCCCGCGCCGCAACTTCGCCGATGTCCGCGTGGAAGTGGATACAGGCAAACTGGCGGGACCCGATGAAAACCGAATTGGAGTTCTCTGCCGATATTTGGAAGGCGATTATTATTTCTTCATCATCACCAGCGACGGCTACTATGGCGTGGGGCTGTTCAAAGACGGGCTGGCATCCCTGCTTGGGCAGGCGGAGATGCTTCCATCTGCGAACATCAACCAGGGAGTTGCCGTCAACCATCTCCG
>DAOTXI010000014.1:0-6995 GCA_034435475.1 Anaerolineales bacterium | reverse complement strand
CGGCTACAAGCCGCCCAAGGGCGACAAGGTCTTGAGCGAACGCATCAAAGTCCCGGAGCATCCCGCCTGGGTGAAGCTGGAGTTCTTCCGTTCGTCGATCCAACTCTCCACCCGCGGCGAGGAAGGCGATTACGCCGACGGCGGTCTGCTGGTCATCAGCAAGGGCATGGTCCTGTCGCTGACGATGCTCAAGTACGAGAACGATCCGGTGGCGGCATATTTCTACGGTTCGATGCAGTGCGATTACCTGCACGACCTGTTGAAGAACGACGAGCCGGTGCTGACCGCCACGCGCGACGGGATCAACTGGTCGCATCCGTTTGCGAAGGCGTTGAAACAGGCGGTGGAAGCCAGAATCGAACCGTTGATCGAGAAGGAACGCAAGCACGCCCTGCGCGAGGAACAGACCAAGCTCGACAAGCAATTACGCCAGAAAATTGACCGCGCCCTGCATGAACTGAACCACATCGCCGTCAGTGAATTGAGCAACCGCAAGGACGGCGCGGCGCAGATCCTCCTGCCCGATTCGGGCATGGCGTTCATCCCCGAACGCGCTTATGTGCAGACCGGGCGCATCCTGACCTTGACGTTACGCGCCGATATCAAAAAGAAAGCCAGACCGAACGACGTTGTGAACATCGCTTCCAACAGCGCCGAGATCATCGTCCTGACCCCGACGGTGGCGCTCAAGCCGCATAAGGATGACCCGTCTGTGGGCGAGGCGCAGGTGAGAGTGGAAGGAAGACAGGTGGGCGAGGAGGGCATCATCACCGCCTTTCTTGGCAAACTCCATGCACAGGCAATGGTGCAGGTACATTCCAAGAAGGAGACACTGGTCGAACCGCCCACCCGCGGAAAGAACGCGCTTTTCAACGACATCCGCTTCGACGACCGCATGGACCCGCGCCAGCGCGTCTACTTCGACCGCGTCAACTCGAGCATTGTCATTGCGACGAATGCGCCTTCGGTGAAACGATACCTGGATGAAAACAACCGGCTCGACACTTCGATGACGGGACAGGTGCTGTTGGCAGAACTCGTCACCGAAGCCGTGTGCCGCGAGATCGCCCGCGAAGGCGTGGAGAAGGGACGTTTCCTCGTCCTCGAAGGCTCCGAGGCGGATGCGATTCAGAACCATTTCATCCGTTTACAGAACCGGTATTCGCATTTGATCCACGAGCATATTGTGACGATGGGGTAATGAGGAAAGAGGAACTCTTCGATAAGTTCAGGGCGACGGGAAAGGTTGTAAAATCATGGAAGCGCGTTTATCGGTGAAAGGAGCGTCAAATGGATTCGACAGTTTTATTCATAGTGGGGATCTTTGTAATTATCGCCGTCGCCCTGAATCTCATCTTCCTCGCCATCATCTATTTCATGCATAGAAAGGCAAAGGTAGCCGGGGGTTGGGGTTCCGTGACGGGAACGGTGCTGGCATCGGGACTGGAGCGCAGGCGGTCCAGCAATAATTCCGGCAGTGTCAATTACCCCGTTGTGCTTTATTCATACCGCGTGATGGGACAGGACTACCAGAGCAACGTCATTGCGCCGGGGTTGCAGGTCGGCGGATCGGGCGCGCCGAAGGTGGTCGAACGCTATCCCATCGGCTCGCAGGTGACGGTGTATTACAACCCCCAAAATCCGGGCGAAGCCGTCCTCGAAAAGAAAGCGCCCGCCCTCATGTGGATGTGGGTCAGTCTTCTTATCATGGATTTTATGCTGATGAGTATGGTGATTCCGCTCATAATCTTTTTCAGGTAATCATCTCACCGTCAACCACACTCCCACCATCACCACCCCAAAGCCGATGACGCGCTGAAGGTCAATCGCGCGCGGAGTCATGCCGAGCAGGCCGAAGTGGTCGAGCAAAGAGGCGACGAGGATTTGCCCGGCTAAAAGCGTGATCAACGCCCCCGCCGCGCCAATGCGGGGAATCATGTATCCCATGGCGGTGATGACGATCAACCCCAGCGCGCCCGCCGCCAGCGCATACCAGGGCACGCCTTTCCACTGTCCGAGCCGCGAACCGACGAACGCCATCGGGATCAATGCCGCGATCGCGCCGCCGATGTGAATGATGAAGACGCTTTCCAACGAGCCGAGTTTTTGCGTGATGAGGCTGGAGAGCGGACCTTGCACGCCAATCGCCATTCCGCCCGCCAGACCGATGAGGATGATGATAAAGAGGGTGTCCATTTGTTTTCCTAAAGGATGTCACTCTGAGCGTAGCGAAGAGTCTCTATACTATAGCAAGAGACTCTTCGTCGCAAAGAACGCTCCTCAGAGTGACATGAATTATTCTTCCACATACGGCACATAATCGGCGCGGGCAATGCCCTGCTTGATGGCCGTCTCTGCCACGGCTCTTGCCACAGCGTGATGCACTTTTTTGTCGAGCGGGCTTGGCACCAACTCTCCAGGTGGAGTCATTGAAGCGATCGTCTCCGCCGCCGCAACCAGCATCTCCTGCGTGATGCGCGGAGCGTGCGAGTCCACTGCGCCGCGGAAGATGCCGGGGAAACCCAACACATTATTCACAGATTTCCCGTCCGCCGCAAACGCCGCGCCGTGTTCCATCGCCACATCCGGGTCGATCTCCGAGTTCGGGTTCGAGAGCGCCAGGATGATCTGCCCCTTGCGCACCATCTCCGGCTTGATTAAATTCGGCGCGCCGGTCGTCGCCACCACAATGTCACAGTTCGCCATGATGTCTTTCAAGTTGGATTTGACTCCGCCGGATTTTTCGAAGCGACTCAACGCATCCTGACTCAAGTCCGCGCCGTGGACCGGATTCCCGGTCAGGCGCATCAACATCTGACCGATGGCCTGGCCAGCCGCCCCAAGCCCGATCTGCCCGATGACGGCTTTGTTCAAGTCCATGCCTGCTTCGCGGGTGGCGGTCAACAACGCCGCAGTGGATACAACTGCCGTCCCATGCTGGTCGTCGTGCATGACGGGAATATCCAGCATGGATTGCAATCTTTCTTCGATTTCAAAACAACGCGGCGCGGAGATGTCTTCAAGTTGAATCGCCGCGAAGGTCGGCGCGATGGCCGCGACGGTGTTGATAATTTCATCGGTATCTTTGGTATTCAATAGAATCGGAATCCCCGAAAGCCCCACCAGCGTTTCCATCAGCATGGCTTTGCCTTCCATGACGGGCATCCCTGCCACCGCGCCGATGTCGCCAAGCCCCAACACCGCCGTCCCATCTGTGACGATGGCAACCATGTGGCTGATGCTCGTGTAGAGCCATGCCTGCCAAGGGTCCTGTGCGATCCGTGTGCAGACCTCTGCCACGCCGGGGGTGTAGACTCGCCGCAGCGTCGTCAATGAATCAATGCGATAGCGCGAGCGGATGGCGATCTTCCCCTTTTGATGCAGTTCCAGCACTTCGTCGCGGACTTCGATGATCTTCGTGCCTTCGTTGCTTTCCATCGCCGCGAGGACGGCAGTCAGCGTCTTTTCGTCGTCGGCGGTGACGGTGATATCGCGCACCACATGCCGCGAGGTCTCGGTCAACAGCACCATGCTGCCGATGTTCCCGCCCGCATCCGCGATGGCGGTCAGCAGTTTTGCCAGCACGCCTTTCTTCTGTGAATTCCGCACGCGCACAATGCGCAGGATCTTTTGGTCCCATGCCATGAGAGTCTCCTTTGTTCCCCCCCATTCTAACGCGAGTATGCAAAGTGAACTTTGCCGTACAACAAACTTCAGCTTGTCAATTCATGTAATTCATCGAAGGAACGGATGACGGCGCACTCGGCATCGGGGAAGAGCCGGCTTGGGTCGTAGAGGACAGGCGTCAGCCCGGCGCGATGCGCTCCGACTGCGTCGGCGAAATAGTTGTCGCCCACGTACATCGTCTCATGGGCCGATGTCCCCGCCAGTTCCAATCCTTTTTGGAAGATGCGCGGATCCGGCTTGAAGGCCTGAATCTCACCTGCGGCCAGTGAAAAATCGAAGTAGGAATGTAGGTTCAGTTTTTCGAGTTCTTCGTGATAGGGCTGGTCGCGGTTGGAGATAACGCCGAGGACGCGCCCGGACTCTTTCAGGCAGGCGAGAGTCGGTATGACATCCTCTGGAATATGCGTTTCGGGTTTGTAATTGGTTCCCATGTGCGCGGAAACCTGTGGGGCGAGTTCGGCAGCCCTGCCCGGGTGAAGCCCGAGCGCCACCAGCCGCCGCCGCGAATAGTTGACCCAAAACTCGCCCGACTCGTGATCGAAATTTTTCTTGTCCGTTTGAATCTCAAGCGAGTTCGCAAAATAAAAATGTTCCCAACGTTCGGCGCGGATTTCATCTTCTTCAGAAAAATGGACTTTGATGTCTCTCAGGTATTCTACAAAAACCCGGCTGCCGGTTGGGAAGTGATGACGCAGGGTTCCGTCGAGGTCGAAAAGAATGGCTTTGAAATGCTTCAATGAAAACTCCATCAGCCGCCGATATGCGACATTTCCACTTTGGGGAGGGGGATCGTATTTTCAGAACGGATCTCGGAATAGCGGTCGGCGCGTTTGCCCCACACGCTTTCGATTTTTTGCGCGATCTCTTCATCTCTTGCGCCGCCGCGAATCAACTCGCGGAAGTCGTGCCCTTTGACGGCGAAGAGGCAGGTGTAAAGTTGTCCCTCGGCGGAAAGACGCGCGCGGTTGCAGTCGCGGCAGAATGCCTGTGTGACCGAGGCGATCACGCCGATCTCGCCGCCGCCGTCCTTGTACCGCCAGCGTTCGGCTACTTCGCCGTGATAATTCGGGTCGGCGGGTTCGAGCGGCAGTTCGGCGTTGATGATGCTCACGATCTCTTTGGCAGAGACCACATCGTTCATGCGCCAGCCGTTGGTCGAACCCACATCCATGAACTCGATGAAACGCAGGATGAATCCCTTCTCGCGGAAGAAACGCGCCATCGGCAGGATGCTGTCTTCGTTGACCCCGCGCTTGACCACCATGTTGACCTTGATCGGTTCCAGCCCGGCGGCTTTGGCGGCATCCATGCCTTCGAGCACTTTCTCCACGGGGAAGTCCACATCGTTCATGGCTTTGAATATTTTGTTGTCGAGCGAATCGAGGCTGACGGTGACGCGCTTCAAGCCCGCCTTTTTGAGCGGGTCGGCGAACCGCGGCAATAACGCCCCGTTGGTGGTCATCGTCAGGTCGAGGTTTGGAATTTGCGCCAGCATGGCGACCAGGTCCGTGAAATCCTTGCGGACGAGGGGTTCGCCGCCAGTGAGGCGAATCTTCTTGACGCCGAACCCGGCAAAGATCCACGCGAGGCGGGCGATCTCTTCGAAGGTCAACACCATGTCGCGATGCAGGAACTGGTAATCCGGTCCGAATATCTCCTTCGGCATACAGTACACGCAGCGGAAGTTACATCGGTCGGTGACGGAAATGCGCAGGTCGCGCAGGGGGCGGTTTAAAGTATCAAGGAGGGTCATGGGATTTTAGTGAATTGGGATTATATCAATTTTATTAGACATTGCCGATTTCGATTGACGCGGGGTATCTGCCATGCTATGATGACACCATCATTATTTTTTGCAGGAGTTATTTATGAGTTTTGAATTTATTCTTCGTCTTATTGGGATGATCGTGCTGGGGTTTGCCGGAGGGTATTGGGGGTTTCAACTTTCCGACTTTTCGCCCGAAGGCGCCATCCGCACAACCCTGATCTTCAGCCTATCCAGCGCATTGGCGGGCTTGATCCTGACCCCATACTTCACAACCCGTCCCGCCCGCGCCATCCGTTCCCTACTCGGACGGATGACCGCTGAATCGTTATTCGCCGGGCTGACCGGGCTTGTGGTCGGTCTGTTGATCGCGGCGTTGCTGGCGTTTCCGCTTTCGATGTTGCCCGCTCCCTTTAGCGAGATATTGCCTTTCATTGGCGTTTTGATCTTTTCCTACTTTGGCGTTTCCGTTTTTGTCATGCGCCAGGGCGACATCATGGGCTTGCTCAGCGCCCTGAGCGGACGCGGCGAAGGCGGCGGCTCTTCCTCGTGGACCAACCTCAACCGCAACATCCTGCTCGATACCAGCGTTATCATTGACGGGCGCGTCTCAGATATTGCCAAGACCGGTTTCCTGCCCGGCACGTTGCTTATTCCACGCTTTGTGTTGAACGAATTGCAATACATCGCCGATTCTCCCGATGGGATGCGCCGTCAACGCGGGCGGCGCGGCATGGA
This sequence comes from Anaerolineales bacterium, assembly GCA_034435475.1. Taxonomy (GTDB): domain Bacteria; phylum Chloroflexota; class Anaerolineae; order Anaerolineales; family Villigracilaceae; genus Villigracilis. The sequence continues at coordinate 805 of DAOTXI010000014.1, read as the reverse complement.
AGTGCTCGCCGAACTGCAAAAACTTCCCAACATCCTCGTCCGCATCTCGGATATTAACGTGGACGGCGTGCGCGAAGTGGACGATAAACTGGTAGTGCTTGGGAAACAACTCAAAAGCCCCATCCTCACCAACGATTACAACCTCAACCGTGTCGCCGAACTGCAGGGTGTGACGGTTCTCAACATCAACGAACTCGCGAATGCGGTCAAGTCGGTTGTCCTGCCCGGCGAAGCCCTGCGCATCAACATCATGCAGGAAGGCAAGGAACATGGTCAGGGTGTGGGTTACATGGACGACGGCACGATGGTCGTGGTCGAGAACGGGCGCGACTACATCGGCGAATACATGGACGTGAACATCACCAAAGTCCTGCAAACTTCCGCTGGGCGCATGATCTTTGGGCGCGTGGAGGAGGAGAATGGGCGGAAGAGTAAGAGCAAGTGAATAGTAAATAGTGAATAACGAACAGGACGTCGAGAGGCGCCCTGTTTTGTTTTAATTGACAAGGTAGGATAAAATAACCACCGCTTCACGCAACATTTGAACATCTGCGCCTTTTACCCCTCTGAAGAGAACTCATGCTGAAAATCTACAACACGCTCACCCGCAAAACCGAAGAATTTCAGACCCTCGAACCCGGCAAAGTCAAAATGTACGTCTGCGGAGTCACGGTCTATAACGACGCGCACGTTGGACACGCCATGTCTGCCATCGTGTTCGATATCATCCGCCGCTACCTCGAATATCGCGGATACAGCGTCACACATGTAATGAACTACACCGACGTGGACGACAAAATCATCA
>DAOTXI010000013.1:0-1881 GCA_034435475.1 Anaerolineales bacterium | reverse complement strand
CCTTTTTGTTCGCGGCTAAGCAGGTCTTCCACAAAACGGCGGAAGTCCGCCTCGGCAGTCATGTCGCCGTAGAGCATGTACTTCCAGAAGTCGTGTCCCTTGCCGATCTCCGCCAGACCTGCAATGTGTTGCTCGCCCAAAGGCTCCAGCCTCACATACCTGCCCTGCAAGGTTACACGTTCAACCCAGTTGTTCATTTCACGCTCCCGAATAATTTCATAATCTTCACTGCGCGGAAGTCAAAGATGGCTTTCAAACGCCCACCCACCCAAACGACATGGACGATATCGCCCAAAAAACCGAACGGCAGCACATAAGTCACAAGGTCGGTCATCTTCACGCCGCCTGATACTTTCTCAAAGATATGCTCATGATGCCAGAACCGGTACGGACCAACCCGCTGTTCGTCCACAAAATATTGCCGCTCCCGCGCATGGGTGATCTCCGTCAGCCATAACGAGCGGACTCCGCGTATGAATTCCACCCGATATTCGATCATTTGCCCCTCGTACATGTTGCCATCTCCGCCCGCGATGATCTCGAAATTCATGTCTGGCGGGGTGATTGTGTTGAGGTTTTGCGGCTTGCAGAAAAACTCCCAGACATCATGCAGCGAGCCGGGAATGACTTGTTCACGTTGTAAATAATAGATCATCCCAGCAACCACTCTGCTTCCGGCTTATTTTGAGACGGCAGGTACGGCATGGCAGGTCCTTCCACGCCGAGAAAATCTGCCAGCGCTGCACGCATCGCAGTGCGGTCATCCCACAGAGATTCGGTCTTGCCGAAGCACATGGACTGTTCGTGACCCTTGCCGCAGGAAAGGACGATATCGCCGGGCTGTGCCAGTTTCAACGCAAACTTGATGGCTTCGCCGCGGTCCGGCACGCGCCAAAAAGTCTCGCCTTCGCGTCCGCCCTTGGACCTCATGCCTGCCGCCATTTCTTCAAGAATGCCATCCAGCGATTCGATGCGTGGGTCTTCAGCAGTCAACACGGTTAGATCAGCCAGCTCCGCAGAAGTCTCCGCCATCATGCGGCGCTTCTCTTTGTCACGTAAGCCCGCTGAACCAAAGACCGCAATCACTCGTTTATCCGTCATGGTTCTGCCCGCCTCCAAAGCGACTTTCAATGCATTGGGCGTATGTGCAAAATCCACGATCGCTGTAAAGTTCTGGCCCATGTCAATGCGCTCCATGCGACCCGGAATGCCTTCAAGAGAGGCAATACCTTTGGCTGCGGTTGCCGGGTCAATGCCGAGACCGTAAACAGCCGCCGTCAACGCTGCAAGGCAATTCGAGACATTATATCCTCCAACCAAATTGCCGTATATGGCTACACGAAAATCTTTAGCAACCGCAGTAAAGCGGATTCCCGCGGGGTTGTAATCCATATTCATCCCACGGACGTCACTCCCCTCACCCAACCCGTAATTGATCTTCTTTGTTTTAATAAAATCGTTCAGAAAATCAAAAGATTTCTTGTCATCAAAATTGATTACGCCCAAACGCGGATTGCCTTGAGGCTTATCCCGTGTCCATATAAGGCTTTCAAACAACCTCGCCTTGGCGGCGCGATAGTTTTCATACCCGCCGTGTTCGTCCATGTGCTCGTGCGTGATATTCGTAACGACGGCAATATCAAACTCGCAAGCATCCACACGGCGTTGCGACCAGCCATGAGATGTAGTCTCCAAGACAACATGGGTCAACCCCGCCTCCACCATCTTTACCAGATAGCGTTGTACATCATGCGCGTCTGGCGTGGTGACGTGAAATCCGGTATCCAATACTTCGTCGCCAATGACTGCGTTTACTGTCGAGATCATCCCTGCTTTGATGCCCGCCGCAACAAGGATTTTGTAGAGCAGGTTGCTCGTGGT
>DAOTXI010000012.1:0-6282 GCA_034435475.1 Anaerolineales bacterium | reverse complement strand
CATCACGTTGACCGATCTCGAAAAGATGTTGAAGGAACACAACGTGGTGCGCCCGTCGAACGGCGAAGCGCCGAAGAAGATCGCGTTCATTCAATGCGTCGGCTCGCGCGACAGACAAATTGGAAATGAATATTGCTCAAAAGTTTGCTGCGGCATTGCCAGCAAACAGGCGATCGAGTTGCGTCAGCAACTGCCCGATTCAAAAGTGATGATCTTCTACATCGACATGCGCATGTATGGTTATTGGGAAAATGAAATTTACTGGCCCGCGCAGGAAAAATATAAAGTCAATTATGTGAAGGGCGTGATTAGTGAAGTGTTGAAGAAGGGCGATCAGTTGCTCATCCGCGGCGAAGATACAACGATGAGCCGCCCGATGGAAGTGACGATGGATATGGTTGTCTTGTCCGTTGGTATGGAACCGAGCGCAGGCACACGCGCCATCGCGCAAACCCTTGGCGTGCAACAAAATAAATACGGCTTCATCGAAGCGGGCGGCGCGGGCGGACTCGATACCGTTGCCACGTCTGTGCCTGGCATTTTTGTGGCGGGCGCGGCGGCGGGTCCTTCCGATCTTGATGATTCAATTTCTGAAGCAGGTCTCGCCGCGGCACGCGCCGTTGCGTTGACTCGCAAAGTGATGGCGTAATGCTCCCTCAGCGACAGAGTCACATCATCAAGCAAAAGACGGGACCCGACGACCCCGAACTGCAAAGCAATTTGCAGGAGGCGTTGGGACAAGTCGCGCCTGAGGATGTGATCGCGATAGCAGACGAACTGGCGGAACGTCACACCCGCCTCTTTCTTGACCTTGAGCCTGCTTCCGCCAAATTTGCCTCTTCCTTCGCTGACATCGCTTCCGCTGTCGCGCACACCAAAGCGAATGCGCGCGCAATTACCAATACCTTTGCGCAAGGCGATTATTCGCTCTTCAAGCAATTGCTAAAAGGCGAAGCGCCCGCCTCTGTGCGAGTGGCAACCTTCGTCGAGAAGTTGAACGCGCTCGATACAAGACTCGCCCTCGAACTCGCTACTGGACTTTTACACAACACCTCCCCCTCCCAACACTGGTTGTGGACTCGCTGGTTGTGGGATCCGACCGTCGGCACGGGCATTCTGCCTTTGCTGGCAGGCAGCACCCACAACCTCAACGCCGAAAATCTCGCGGATGGATATGCCCGAGTCGGCGCGGTGACGGCGATGAGCGTCAAGTTCAGCGAAGGGACGGGGTTGTTCGTGGAAGAGTTGACGAGTAACGAGAAGCGCGCTCCATTTGCAAATAGCGCCTTTCTGGCTTGCGCTTACAGTGTGTATCTGTACGGCACAACGAGTTGGCGATTGAGCCGCGAGTTCAATGGCTTGCTGCCCACACTGCCGAATATGGCGAGACGGTTGTTAGGTTTACGAAAAGCGAATCATTCCTAATCCCTAATTTGTAATTCTTAAATTTAGAATTAGGCATTAGGAATTACGTTACAACAGGAGACCATCCTTCATGGCACCTAAGTTTGAAAAAGCAAAAGCAATCGAAAAAGAAAATATCGTTGTGGACGGGGTTGATGTTTCGGGTCACTGGAACCGCATGTTTGAACAGCGGGTGATTTTCGAGTACACGCCCGAACTGATTGAGAAGGTGGCATCCATCCCCAACGCGGAATCATTTGCAAATTGTTATCAGTGCGCCAAGTGCGTCGCCGTCTGCCCTGTGGATGTGGTCGGGAATTACGGTCCGCGCAAGTTGTATCGCTATGCCCAAACAGGCATGGACTTGACCGAAGCGCCCGAACTTTGGCTTTGCACCACCTGCGCCAACTGTCTGCGGGTGTGCCCCAAAGAAGTGATCATGGTCAAGATCATGCCCGCCGCGCGCGAGCAGGCGATTCTGGATGGCAGGTTCGTGCCGAACGAATTGCAGCAGGCATTCGAAAATACTGCCAAGAGCGGCAACCCGCTCGGGCAGCCCCAGCGCAAACGCGACGCGTGGATTCAGTCCGCGGGCGTGCCTGTGCCGATCATCAAAGACTTGGGTCGAAAAGTGAGCGTGCTTTGGTATGTCGGTTCGTATCCGTCCTATCACCCACGCGGCATTGACGCGGCGGCAGCGGCGGCGCGAATCTTCAACGCGCTCGACATTGACTTCGCCATTCTCGGCAAGGAAGAAAAAGATGACGCCGACTCGCAGCGTTTGGCTGGCGAGAAGGGTCTGTTCGAGATGATGACCGAATACAACATCGAGACCTTCAATAAATATGAATGGGACGAACTGGTCGTCACAGGTCCGCATGAGTTGAACGCCTTCAAGAATGTGTACCCGAAGTATGGCTTTGAACGCCCCGTCGTTCACTACACCACCTTCCTTGCGCGTTACCTTGACCAACTCAAGCCCATGCTCAAGCACTCTGTCGAAAAGAAGATCACCTATCACGACCCCTGCTATCTTGGGCGGCACAACGGCGAATACGAAGCGCCGCGCAAACTACTCGAAGCCATCCCTGGCGTGGAGTTGGTTGAGATGCAGCGCAACCGCGAGAACGGTTACTGTTGCGGCGGCGGCGGCGGCGGCATGTGGATGGACTCATTCACCGCCAAACACACCACCATGCGCCTCTCTGAAAAACGCGCGATGGAAGCCGCGTCCACAGGCGCGAACGTGCTGGCAGTGGCTTGTCCTTTCGAAGTCTCACGCTTCACCGACGCGGTCAAGTCCACGGGCAATGAGCATGTGGATGTGTTGGATATTTTGGAATTGTTGGATAGGTCAATGCGTGGCGACGCGTAGCGGTTAAAGGCGTAGTGGACGCTCTCTAGCGTCCAGCGGCGTTACTGCCCTGATAGGCGGCGCCAGGGGAGAACGCCGAGTACGCGAAAAGCAATTATGGAAATCGAAAGCGTTTATGCCTTCATTGATGAATCGGGAACCGTCGGCACGAAAACGGGAACGCGCTTTTTGATCGTTGTCGTTTTGAGTGTGAGCCAGCCCCGCGTTTTAGAGTTGACCATCCGCAGGGCAATCAAGAAATACGGATCAAAAGTCGCTTCGGGCGAGATCAAAGCCGCAGATTTCGAAGAAGCCGCTATCCTGCGTCTGCTTCAGGCGCTGGCAAAGGAAGACCTCACGGTTATGGCTGTGGTGTTGGATCAGCATACAATTCGCCGTGAGCCGAAGTATGTGGAAGAAATTTATCGGCGCGTGACGGCGCGGGCAGTTCGTCACCTTGTCCAGCAGTCGCCGCGCGTTGAGATTTGTCTTGACAAACGTTACACCAACGAACGCCAGCGTCATCTGTTGGAAAAGGCGATTCGCGAAGAAATCGCCGACCTTCCGCAAGTGGTGTTGATCTCGCAGGAAAATTCATCGTCACGGAAAGAGTTGCAGGCGGCGGACGCAGTTGCCTGGGCATTCTTCCAGAAGTACGAGCGCGATGACTCGCGTTTTTACGACATCATCGCCTCCAAGGTTGTCATTGAAGATGTTGCAAATGGAAAGGATTTGTTGGATGATTAAAACGAAAATCCCTTTTGCAAGGGATTTCGCGGGAGCGGCTCACCCTGGGCTCTGATTTCAGTCTGGATGGGTCCCGTTTCATTTCAGAAACGGCTAGGACACTCTACGAGTGACCGAAGTCACCAGGCGTTACGATACCGCTCGCAATTATTCTAGCACTTTTGAGAATATGCGTCAATTCAGAAAATTAAGGAGAAAGAGTAGATGAACATTGTTGTAGCAATCAAACATATCCCCAGCATTGCCGATGACGTGCCCGTCAAAGGCAATAACGTGGATTTCGACTCGGTGGATTTTGTCCTCAATGAATGGGACGAGCATTCCATCGAGCAAGCTGTGTTGATCAAGGAAGCCGTCGGTGGGACGGTGACCGTGATCGGCGTGGACTTGATCGGGGAGTTGGATAACGCGCTTCATCTCGCGCTGGCAAAGGGCGCCGATAAAGTGGTCAAGATCACCGCTGACGACCCCGCCGCTGATTCGCACATGCAAGCCAAATGGTTGTCAGAAGCGATCAAGGGCATGGGAGCAAACATGGTCTTTGCAGGCGTGCAGGCGTCGAACGATCTTGATGGACAAATTGGTCCGATGATCGCGGCGTATTTGGACATGCCCTATATCGGCGGCGTGAGTTCTGTCGAAGCCAACAGCGACTCTGCCACGGTCAACAAGGAATTTGCGGGCGGGGCAGGCGCGAAGTATTCCGTGTCCATGCCGTTCGTGGCGGGTGTGCAGGCTGCTCCCAAGCCGCCGCGCTATGCGCCTGTGAGCAAAGTCCGCCAGATGGCGCAATCTGCCACGGTGGAGAAGGTCGCTCCGTCGGGTGACGCTTCTTCGGGACTCACGTTCAAAAAGATGGCTCCGCCCGTGGTGACGGGTCATGCAGAGATGATCGAAGGTTCGTCGAAGGAAGTTGCGGCGAAGATCGTAGAGTTGTTGAAGAGTAAGGGATTGGCGTAGAGCAGAGATTAGAGAGTAGAGAATAGTGAATAGTAAAAACAACTAATCATCTAATCTCTAATTATCTATATCTATTCTCTCTCCAAAGGAGCAAACATGAGCAATGACATTCTCGTAATCACCGAGCACATGGATGGCAAGTTCTCTGATGTGTCGTTTGAAATGGTAGGAAAAGCCAAAGAGTTGGCGTCCGCTTTGGGAGGGCAAGCAGTTGCCGTCGTAGTCGGAGGCGGGGCTGCGTCCAATGTCTTCGCGTCTGATTCCACGATCCATGTGGATGACGCGGCGCTGTCGAACTTTAATCCTGAAGCGTATGGCAAAGTGATCGAAGCGCTGGTCAAGGAGAAGTCGCCGAAGGTTGTGATGTTCGGTTGGACGGTGACGGGCATGGATGTGGCGGCGTGGCTTTCTGCGCGGACGGGTGCGCCGTTGGCGGCGTATGCGAAAGATGTGCGCGTGGACGGTGGCGGCATTGTTGTCAGCAGCCAGGTCTATGGTGGCAAGTTGATGGCGGAAGTTGCGCCCGAAGGTGACATGGCGATCGTGGCGTGTCTGGCGGGTTCGTTCCCTGTGGAAACGGGGCAAGGCTCGACGGCTGCGACGACGATGGCTTCGCCGATTGACGCAGGTTCGCTGAGAGTGAAATTTGTCGAAGCGATCAAACCCGCTGGCGGCGATGTGGACATCACGGCACAGGCGAAATTGGTTTCGATCGGTCGCGGTATCGGCGGCAAAGAAAATGTTGAACTCGCCGAAGAATTGGCGAAAGCGCTTGGCGCGACGGTTTCCGCTTCTCGCCCCGTGGTGGATGCAGGTTGGTTGCCGCGCACAAGGCAGGTCGGCAAGTCGGGACTCAAAGTCAAGCCGAAGTTGTATCTTATGCTCGGTATCTCTGGCGCGCCTGAACATCTCGAAGGCATGAAGAGCGCCGAGTTGATCATCGCGGTCAACACCGATAAGAAGGCGCCGATCTTCAACGTGGCGCATTACGGTGCAACGGCGGATCTGTTTGAAGTGGCTGAGGCGATGTTGGAGTTGCTGTAAATCTTCGATGCTCGATATTCGATATTTGGTTTTCGAATAACCAATATCGAATATCGTTTTTCGTTTTCTGGAGGGTACGTTGCTCACACCAGTTGAAAAAATCATCTTCATTGTGCTGGCGATCACGGCGGCGGGGTTCACGTTTCATGGTTTCAAGGTCATCATCGACTCGATCCGCAAAGGACGACCCGCGCCTGAGTTGAAGAACATTCCTGCGAGTTTGATCAACGCAGGTGTGAAGGTTCTGTTCCAGCAGACAATTTTCAAAGCGCGCAAAGTTCTCAGCGCGATTCACATGGGACTCTTCTTCGGTCTCATCACATACGCAGTTGTGAATCTCGTGGATGTGCTCGAAGGACTCATCCCTGGCTTTGAGTTGGTTTACGGCGGCAAGCATTTGCCCAACGCCCCCACAGGACTCATCAACGCCTTCAACCTCATCGCCGATGTGATGAGCGGATTTTTGTTAATTGCCATCACCACATTCCTTGTGCGCCGCTTCATCGTCAAAGACAAGGCGCTCACGTTTCGCGATAACGTCCTGCTCAATCCGAAAGTCAAGGCGGGCGGGCAGGCGCGTGATTCACTCACCGTTGGCGTGTTCGTCATCATGCATGTTGGCGCGCGTCTGATGAGTCAAGCCTTCCGCCTCACCGAAGGCGCTGACCCTTTCATGCCCATCGCAAGTTTTCTCAATTCCATTTTCGGCGCGTCCGAAACGGGCGTGCATGTCGCGTGGTGGATCAGTCTCGGCTGGGTGATGTTCATCATCC
>DAOTXI010000011.1:0-6834 GCA_034435475.1 Anaerolineales bacterium | reverse complement strand
AGTATCTGGCGCGGAAGAACATCGTCTGCTGGGGGATGTGGGCGTAGCCGCTTCGTAATTTTGCATAATCGGTCTGGCGTGAAGCGAATTTGCCGATGATTTTGCCTTCTTCGTCAATGAAGTTGCAGTCGGCGTAGACCATTGCCATATCAGGATTGGCAACCAGAAAGTTGACCGCATCAGCAACAGCATGGGACGTGGCATAGGTGTCATCGGAGTTGAGCCAGGCGAGGATGTCGCCCTTGGCGCGGTTGAAGCCTTTGTTGAGCGCATCCGTCTGACCTTTGTCCTTGACCGTCTCCCAATATCCCAATCCGCCTTCATATTTTTTTATAATTTCCACACTGCCGTCGGTCGAGCCGCCGTCCATGATGATGTATTCGATATGCGGGTAGGTCTGCCCCAGCACGGATTGGATTGTCGCTTCAAGATACCCCGCCTGGTTGAAGGATGGGGTGACGATGGTAACGAGGGGCAGGGCGGGTGGTTTCATTGACTGTTATGCGTAATACAAATTCTGACTGCTGAGGGCGGACCGCGGTCTTCGGTTGGCGGTTAACATTTCAAGCAATAAGATTTATTCGATACCTGAAACTATTTCCACTCTTCTTCAGAATAGAAAGATTCAGCAACGCCTTCCGTGATCTTGCGGACGCGGGAAATTTCTTCGGGAGAGAGGATCTTCTTCCAGGTATCGAGGCTGGCGCGGCTGTCGAGTTTGACGGAGTGGGTCTTGTTCTTCGCCAGTTTCGCCGGGTTCTCGGAACTGCTGGCGTTTTCGATGATGGATTTGACCTGTTCCGTGAAATCCAAACCGAGGGATTTGTATAAAGCCTGAAAACCGGTCACGGGGTCGCGGGATAAATCTTCGTGGCGCACAATGTTGAATTGCGGGAAAGAGCCACGGGTCTCATGGACGAAGCGATAAATGAACTTCCACAACAAAGCCGCCTGGCTGACGATGTCGTTCTTATCCATTGCTTCCATCGCGGCGCGGTCCGCTTCGAGATGGTCGCGCATGAAGAGCGGCTGGCTGAGCAGGTTATTGAAGTCATAATTCCAGCCAAGACGTTTGAGACTGCTGGCGAATCCCGCCGGGTGACGGGCGGTGATGACGACTTTGCAGTTCAATCGTTTCGCAAACCAGGGCGTGGAAAAAACTGCAAAGGGATCCTTGATGAGCGCGCGTTGACCGTGCATACTGCCGTTGAAGAAAACGCGAAAGTCGCGCCCCATGCGCAGGAAGTCTTTGATCGAGCGCAGGGATTTTATCTCCAGCCAGGTGTGGTATTGAAAGTTCAACGTCTCGCGAAAGGCGGGCAGGTATTCCGCTTCGTTTTCTTCGGTGATGTAGGTGTACCAATATTTGACAGGCGCGCGATAAATGCCGGGCCGGTGCAGCACGTTGAGCGGTTCGCTGATGTAGGCGGTGTCGGGGTCTGCGGCGAGCATTTTGCCGACCCAGGTGGTGCCGCTGCGGTGAGACCCGGTGACGAGAATGGGGGTTTGGTTATTCGCTGAAATAGTAGAGGACATCTTCTTCTTCCACGGAGATTGCGCTGATGGAGTGAACATCGTATAACTGGGCGGCGCAAGCGTTTAGCCAAAAAAATGGTCGGACATCCAATTCCTTAACGCCTTCATAGCCGTCCAGTGCAGGAATGGTCAGGTCCTGCTCCCCGCTGGTTTTCATATCGTAAATCATCTGTTCCCGTTCATCCCAACGCAGGGCAAAGAGGCGTCGTTCTTCGTAGGTCGAGAGCGGCAGGCGCGTCATCCACAACGGATAGAGAAGGGCAAGAAACGCCAACACCAGTGCGGCATTTTTCACGACGACCGGGAATTTAATAAAGGATAGTACATAACCAGCGCAAATTCCCAGCGCCATAATGGCAACCATGAGCAGAAAATATGCCGGGAACCGCACCCGCTCCAACGGGTAGGACTGCCCATACGCGCTGGGAGCGAAGGTTGCGAAGATCAACCCGTAGAGCAGAACCGGAATGAGGATGAACATCCAGTAAAATCGCGGTTCGATCTTTTCAGCGCCCTTATCCAAAAAAAACTGGTGCGAGAACAAGCTGGAGATCGCCAACAGCATAAAGAGAGGCAGGGGAAGGTTCGTCACTGCAATGCGCAGGAAAAGGAAGGAAAAATTCACGTCGCGGATGAAAACGGTCATGACCGAGGGCGATCCGTTTTCATCGTTGATGCGAAACTCGTTGGCGGGGGAAATGAACATGGCAAGCAGCGCCGCCAGCGCGCCAATGAGCATGGCGGTCATCAGCGTTAACGCCGGTTTGCGCCGCGCCGATGTATCGAAATAATAAACGCAGGCGATCGCGATCGTGAGGATCGAAATGTGCAATGCGCCGAGGGTTTCGGAAAGTCCTCCAATGAAAAATGCCAGGAAGGCGAAGAGAGCCGGCATGGGGGTGGAAACTTTTTGCAGGCGGACGAGCCTTACCATCCATGCTGTGAGGAGTGTGAAGAAAACGATGGGGGTAAGGTAGGATACCTGCCCAGGCCGCCAGTAAAGAACCTGGAAAAGGTTCGGCGTGGTAAAAAAGGAGAAAAGGATAACCGCTTCCACGGCAAGCAAACGGACTGGCGCGCCAAGTTTCTTCTCCAGCGTTTCGTTCAACTCGGCCGACAGCCAGTACAAGCCAGTTCCCCAGAGCAGGATGTGCAGGGCAGGCACAAACGCGATGTTGCGGGGGAAGAGCTCCCAAAAGCCGAGGACGAAAAGGTTGGAAAATCGGTTGGATTTTAGGAGATATTTGTTCCAACTGTTTGTGAAAATATCGCCAAATTTCACCTGGGCAAGCAGGCAGTAATCGTCGCCCATATAGCGGGTGAATATACCGAGATAGGCATACACGGCAAGCGCCGCCGTCATGGCAAGGATGCCGAACCAGGCGAGATGGATCAGTGATTTATTGGAGGAGGACATTATCTACTTCATCAAATTGCAGTTTAAATACCCGTCTACTTCAGTAAGGCGGGATGGCGTTGGAGTTTTTCCTGATGGGAAAACTGGCGTTCGAAAGAATACCATAAGCCAAGTATAATTCATCCAATGAGCTGAAAATAGGATGTGAACTCTCAGGCTTCTTAAGGGGGCGCGGACAACCTTTATCATGAACTCAACTGGAACATTTCCCGGGGCAGTTATCAACCCGCAGGCACGGTGACAAATGAATCGAAAAATTAATCGGCGCGACTTTCTCAAACTCGCAGGCATTCTGCCTTTAAGCCTTGCGACAGAACCCTTAATGAGATTTGCCAGACCAACAAATGAGGAACAACCGGGGCAAAAGAATGTGCTTGTGGTGGTGTTCGACGCGTTTTCCGCCTACAACATATCCCTTTACGGCTATCAGCGCGAGACCACCCCGAACATAGCCAGGCTTTCAGAACGGGCAATTCGATATCACAATCATTACGCGGGCGGAAACTTCACGACACCGGGAACCGCTTCATTATTAACCGGCGTCCTGCCATGGACGCACCGCGCCTTTCAGCCGGCGGGGATGGTGACTGAACAGTATGTGAATCGCAACCTTTTCAGTGCCTTCAAAGATTACTATCCGATTGCCTACAGTCATAACGGTTGGGTGAACATCCTGCTAAATCAATTCCTGAGCCGATCTGATGAATTAATTCCCAGGGACAAGCTTTTACTTGGATCGGACGAACTTCTTCATATCCTGTTCAGAAATGACGACGACATCGCGTCCGTCGGCTGGTTGAGGAATATCAATGTCGAGGAGGAGGGATACGCTTATTCTCTGTTTCTCTCCCGCCTTTATCAGGAGTATCAGGAAAAAAAGTTCAAAGACCTCAAACGATTATTCCCCCTGGGTCTTCCTACAGCCGGTTCGGCCGGTTCCGACAACATATTCTTATTGGAAAACGCAGTGGATTATCTTGCTGACCGGCTCACGGCGATTCCGCAGCCTTTTGTCGGCTATTTCCACTTTCTTCCGCCACACGATCCCTACCGACCGCCGGTGGAATTCTACAAACACTTCCACAATGACGGCTTTAAGCCTCCCCAAAAGCCAGATGATATTTTTGCAAAAAGATCGCCAAAGGATATTCTTGCAAAACGCGCGGAGTACGACGAATTCATCCTGTATGTGGACAGGGAATTTGGAAGGTTGTACGACAAATTGAAATCCTCTGGATTGTTGGAAAACACCTGGCTGGTATTGACCTCCGATCATGGGGAACTGAACGAACGCGGGATCACCGGACATAGCACGGAAGCCCTCTATGAGCCGGTCATTCGCATTCCATTGATGATCTTTGAGCCAGGGCGCACAACCGGCATGGACATCCACGAAAATACCAGCGCGGTGGACATCATCCCCACGTTGACCCACGTCACCGGGCAGCCTTTCCCAGACTGGGTGGAGGGGGGAAGCCCGCTCCCGCCTTATGGCTCGGGATCAACCCGCAGTATATTCACAGTACGGGCAAATAAGAACGGACAATATGATCCCCTTACCCAGGCATCTGTGATGATGGTGAAAGAAAACTATAAATTGCATTATTACTTCGGGTATTCGATTCTGCCGGAAATGCGGCAGGTGAAGCTTTTTGATGTACAGGCGGATCCCGAGGAACTAAACGACCTGGCCGCATCGCAAAAGAAACTTGCCGATACCCTTTTGGATGAGGTGATGTCTAAATTGGATGAAGTAAACAAACCTTATCAATAAGATCAGCCGGACGGCGTTTCTTTTGGCAATTCAAGAACGAGATGCCTTACCTCATCAAATTGTAGATCACGTAGCCATCCCCTTCGGCAAAGATGGGATAGCCTTCGAGTTTTTCCTTCAGAAAGGGCTGTCGCTCAAGGTCGTCGAAATCGGTGACGAGGAACAGGTCTTTTTTTGGAATGGTTTCTTCGAAGAATCCTTCAAAGTCGCGCCCGGGTCCGCGCGCGGCGCTATAGATCAGGTCGCCGGATGTGGGCCAGGCGGTGATATTACGCCAGCCCCAGTACGCCATGCGCGAGCCATAATCTTGCGTGAGACCTGCAAGATTATATCCGTCTGTAATTGCGCCGATCTCAACCCACATGGCGGCTTCGGGGCGGAAGTCTGTGGCATTGAGTTGGTTGCGCGTGTTCCAAAGAGAAGCGATAACGCCGGCAAGAAGAAAGAGTAGAGAAGAAAGGCGGAGAAATTTTGTTTGAGTCAGCCCGGCGAGTTTGGAAAAGAGAAAACCTGCAAGCGGGGCGAGCGAAAGCGCGAGGATGGGAATCAGCGGCAGGGAGTAGTAGTCGTGGGTGGCGATGTGGAAGTTAAAGTAAAGCCCAAAGAGGCCGTACCCGGCCCAAAGTCCGATAAGGAAGCGATTTTTTTTATCCTCAAAGAAAAACAGACCGAGCAGGGCAAGCCCGAGGATGAATCCGCCTGTGACCAAAATCAACATGTTCAACCAGCCGACGTAATAGGAAGGGCTGAGAAAAAGCGCAGGGATGAAGCGCCCGCTGAACTGCTGACCGAGATAGCCTTCGATGAAGATGCCCTGGATGAGATATGCCGCGCCGGGGAGGATTCCCAACAGGCTCATGACATAGAGTTGCGGATTCTTGAGCGCCTCTTTCATGGACCTGTGACTGAGTATCGCACCCAGTCCTCCGCCTACAATGAAGAATACCGCCGGGAATTTGATGAAGATGGCAAGCCCGCCGAAGATACCCGCAAGAATGGCTTTTAACCACGAAGGGTCACGGAGGGGCACAAAGGAAGACCCTTGTGTACCTTTGTTTCCTTTGTGGTTAAGGTTTTCCTCACTGGCCCATTCCCAGACCGCCCACAGGAACATGATAATGAGCATCGTCATCAGCGGGTCGGGTTGGAAACTGCGGCTGGCAATGATTGCATATGGGAGGAAGAGATAAACGGCTGTGGCTGCGATGGCGCCATCTTCAGAGACTAGCCGTTTTGCGAGAAGGCAAATAAAGACCCCGCCAACAAGCCAGAACGCGGAGGAGTAGATGCGCGCGATCCAGACTTGCTCGCCGGTGAAGCGGTACGTCCATGCGACGATGCGCTCGAAGACCTCCGGCTCGACCGAGGCGCGGAACTTCCACTGCTGGACGGCAAAAGCGCGTTTCTCGGGAGAAACGTCTGAGCGGGTTTCGTAATACATGCCGCGCGCCTTGAGCGCCGATAGCAATTGACGGGTGGAATGAAATTCGAGCGGCAGGTCGGTCAGGTCGTACAGGCGGATGGCAAGCGCGAGCGCAAAGATCATGAGCAAAGCCGCCGTCCGCGAGGCGCGGGTGGGGAAAAATCGTTCCATGAGGATGGTTATTGTAACGTATCGTGTGGATGCAAATCTACGAATTGGTTTTGGAAATGATGGCATCCATCACCCGCTCTTCGCGCTTGACCCACGTCAACTGCTCCACATCCGAGCGGGCTTGTAACCCTAACGCCAACCTGCGCGGCTCATCGGCAAGCAACGCTTCAATCTTCAATCTCCAATCTCCAATCTTCCCCGGCTCCACCAGCACTGCATTGCCCTCATTCAACACCTCCCGAATCGAAGGCAGATCTGCCGAAACGATTCCACGCCCCGCCGCCATGTACTCGAACATCTTCATCGGGTTGATGACCTCGGCAATGTCCTGTCCGCTCGAAGCCTCAATCGAACGCGAGTACGGCATCAGCAGCACATCTGCCGCCGCCTGATACAACGGAATCGACTCATGCTTCACGAAGCCGGTCATCGTCACATTGGTCATCTTCGCTTCGGTTAATTTATTTTTCCAAAAATCCACCAACTCCGGCGCGCCGCCCACCCACAAAAAAT
>DAOTXI010000010.1:0-1613 GCA_034435475.1 Anaerolineales bacterium | reverse complement strand
AATTTAATCTAATCGTTTGCGGAAGCGAAGCGCGGCGGCGGTCATGATGCCGACAGCGAAAAGAGTCATGGCGATGACGTCGAACTGGATCATATCGAGACCGACACCTTTGAGTAGCAGCGAACGGATGATGACGAGGTAATAACGCAAGGGCATCAAGTAAGAAAGCCAACGCAGAACCGCGGGCATGGCTTCGAGCGGGAAGAAAAAACCGGAGAGGAAGATGCTGGGCAGAAGAGTCATCCACACCGTCAACATGGCTTCCTGTTGCGTGTTGGCGATGGTGGATGCGAACAAACCGATGCCCAAGCCTGTGGTGAGAAAGACAATGGAGAGGACGAGGATCAATCCGAGGTCGCCGCGGATGGGCATACCGAACCACCAATGCCCCACTGCCAGCACTTCGATGGTGTTGAAAAAGCCGAGGATGACATACGGCATCAGTTTGCCGACGATCAACTCCCACGAGCGGATGGGCGTGACGATGAGTTGCTCGATGGTTCCGCGCTCGCGTTCACGCACAACCGATGACGCGGTGAGAATCGCGGCGATGGCGTACAGGATCATGCCGATCACGCCGGGGATCATGAAGTGGGCGCTGACCATATCGGGGTTGTACCAGACGGTGGTGCGAACTTCGACAGGCGGCTGGACTCGTACGCTCGAACCGCTGCGCGAAAATTTCTCAGTGAGGATTTCCGTCGAATGCATCTGACTGATGAGCTGCGCCGCCGAAAGCGCAGTGGATGCGCTGGTCGGGTCGGAGCCGTCGAGGATGAAGGCGACCTGCGCGTTGCCGTCACTGACACGCTGGGCATAATCCGGCGGGATGATGACCGCTGCGCGCGCCTCTCCGCTTGAGATGAGGTCTTCTATTTCCGATTCCGAATCCACGCTGTAGGCGATTCTGAAATAATCCGCCGCTCGATAGGCATCGAGCAGGGCGCGCGATTCGACGCTGCGGCTGCGATCCAACACGGCGAGCGGAATGTTGCGCACATCGTTCGTGGCGGAATAGCCAAGCAGGAACAATTGCATGATGGGGATGACGAGGATCATCGCCAGCGTGCGCACATCCCGAAAGATTTGGATGAATTCCTTGCGGATGATGGACATTAAACGAGAGTTCATACGGACTCCTTAAGGACGCCGTGCAGGAAAATATCGGTGTAAGCGGCGGCGGTATCTTTGGGCATCAATTTTCCAATAACAGATTTCGAGACAAGCATTTCGGTAATCATGAAGGAAACGACCATACCGAAGAACGAGCGCATGAGCAGTGCGGGGTTGGTCACGCGGAGTTCCTTCCTGCCTTTGATCATGCGCTCAAACACGGGCAAAACCTTCGGCGCCACCTCTGAGAGAATCGAAGCGCCATGTTTGCCGTTGAATTCCACAAACTCGATGAACATTAATTTCATGTACATCGGCTCCAAGCCGAGTTCATTGAGCGTGATCTTGACCGCGTTACTCAGGAAGGTTTCCATATCCTCCCCTTGCGCTTCAAGAACCAGCGGCAAAATCTTCTTGTAGGGGTGCTTGTCCAGGACAATGGCCTCAAAGATCTCTTCCTTGCTGGCGAAGTGATTGTAGATTCCCCCCAGCGCCAGCCC
>DAOTXI010000009.1:0-3817 GCA_034435475.1 Anaerolineales bacterium | reverse complement strand
TCTTCAATGATGCGCAGGTTATCTTCGAGTGTGGTTTGCAGCACTTCGGTGACGTGCAAATTCCACGTCTTGCCAAAGATGGTGCAGACGGGCGTTTGCGAATCGAGCAGGGCTTTGATGTTGGCGTCGTCTTCAGGTCCGCCTTTGACGCGGCAGGTGGAACCGAATGCCGTGATGAGGGCATGCTTCCATTGCATATCGCGGGCGCGCTCAAAGAACTCCACATCTTTGGGGTTCGAGCCGGGCCAGCCGCCTTCGATAAAGGCAACGCCGAGTTCGTCTAATTTTTGCGCAATGCGAACTTTGTCATTCGCCGAAAGGTTGAAGCCTTCAGACTGTGTCCCGTCGCGCAGGGTGGTGTCGTAGATCTGGATAAGGGGTAGGGTCATGTGTTGCCTTTTGGTGATTGGTAATTAGTAATTGGTAAATACCAATCACCAATTACTAATTACGCTTTTGCTTCGTATGCCGCGATCTCTTTTTCAAAGCCCATGATGTAACCGAGTTCATCCACACCGTTGAGCAAACAAGTTTTATTGAATGGGTCTATCGGGAAGGTGAACGAGCCTCCGGGGAAGGAAACGGTTTGGGCGGCAAGGTCAACTGTCAGTTCGGCGTGAGGCGCTTCTTCCACCAGGTCAAAGAGCATCTTGTGAGTCTCGTCATCCACAATGATCGGGATGAGTCCGTTCTTTAACGAGTTGTTGCGGAAGATGTCTGCAAACGAGGTGGAGATGACGGCGCGGATGCCCCAACTGGTGAGCGCCCAGGGCGCATGTTCGCGGCTCGACCCGCAGCCGAAGTTGTCTCCGGTTAATAGAATTTGCGCGCCCTGCGACTCGGGTTTGTTGATGATGAAGTCGGGCTTGGGTGACTTGTCGTCGTTGTAGCGCCAGTTGAAAAAGAGCGCGTCGGCGAGACCGTTCTTGTCGGTCACTTTGAGAAATTGCGCGGGGATGATCTGGTCCGTGTCGATGTCGTTGACAGGGATGGCGAGTGCGCGGGAGGTGAGGGTGGTAAATTGTGCCATGTGGGTTTCCGGGTTTGAGGTTTCAGGTTGTACGATATTTGATAATCGATATTCGAGTATCGAATTATCAAATATCGAGAACGGTGCGCGGGTCAGTGACAACACCGTGAATGGCAGTCGCCGCGGCAGTGACAGGGCTGGCTAAGAAAGTACGCCCGCCTTTGCCCTGGCGACCTTCAAAGTTGCGGTTGCTGGTGGAGATGGCATATTGACCGGGTTTCAATTCATCTCCGTTCATCGCAATACACATTGAGCAGCCTGCTTCGCGCCATTCGGCGCCGGCTTCTTTGAAGATCTTATCCAAACCTTCCTGCTCGGCTTGCTTCTTCACATCTTGCGAGCCTGGCACAACCATCACGCGCACACCACTTGCAACCTTCTTACCTTTAATAACAGAGGCCGCAAGGCGCAGATCGGAAATGCGTGAGTTGGTGCAGGAGCCGATGAAGACCACATCCACTTTTTGACCGAGCAGCGATTGACCGGGTTGCAGCCCCATGTATGCCATGGCTTTTTCGAAGGCGGCTTTTTGCGAAGGTTCGCTAAATGATTCCACGGTGGGAATGCGATCGGTGATGCCCATGCCCATGCCGGGATTGGTTCCGTAGGTGATCATTGGCTCGATCTCATCGGCATTGAGCGTGATGGATTTATCGTATGCCGCGCCTTCGTCGGTGGCGAGAGTCTTCCAGTAGGCGACGGCTTTGTCCCAGTCGGCGCCGTGGGGAGCGAACTCACGTCCTTTGAGGTACTCAAAGGTCACTTCATCGGGAGCGATCATACCGGCGCGCGCGCCGCCTTCAATGGACATGTTGCAGATGGTCATGCGCTGTTCCATGGTGAGAGAACGGATGGCAGAGCCGGTGTATTCAAAGACATGTCCCGTTCCCCCACCGGTGCCGATCTTGGCGATCAGCGCCAGGATGATGTCTTTGGAGGAAACACCCGGTTTGAGGGTACCTTCCACACGCACTTCATACGTCTTGGGTTTCTTCTGCAAGAGACATTGCGTGGCGAGGACGTGTTCCACTTCGCTGGTGCCAATGCCGAAAGCGAGCGCACCGAATGCGCCGTGTGTGGCGGTGTGACTATCACCACATACGATGGTCATGCCGGGTTGAGTGCGACCGAGTTCCGGTCCGATCACGTGGACGATGCCGCGATGCGGACTGGTCATGCCGTGCAAGGTGATGCCGAATTCAGCCGCGTTGGTTTCCATCTGCTTGATCTGTGCGGCTGCCATTGCGTCGGCAATCGGCACATCGATGGGCGTGGTTGGGATGGAATGATCCATCGTCGCCAAAGTTTTGTCAGGGCGGCGGACTTTGAGTCCGCGCTGGCGGAGTCCGCTAAAGGCTTGGGGAGAGGTCACTTCGTGGACCAGGTGCAGGTCGATGTAAAGAACCGCGGGGGCTCCTTCCTGTTCGGTGACGACGTGTTTCTCCCAGATTTTTTGAAAAAGAGTCTTAGACATAAAGTTTCCTGTTAGAAAGATATTCGATATTCGATATTCGATTCTCGAATATCGAATATCTTTTTTTATCCCAACATCACCCCAAAATCGTTTGGCACTTTTCCCTTGCCTTCGGTTTGAGCGACGATGAGTTTATTCAAGGCGTTAATGTATGCTTTGGCGCTGGCAACGATGATGTCGGAGTCCGCGCCGTGACCGCCGTACACGCGCATGTATTCCACTTCGCTTTGCGCGTCCATCGTGGTGGCGCCGCCTTCGCTCTGAATGCGGACGGTCACTTCACCAAGCGCGTCAATGCCTTCGGTGATGGCATGAATGTTGAACTCCAACAGCGTGCAAGGCACGTTCACAATCGAGTCAATGGCTTTATAGGTCGCATCCACCGGGCCCGTGCCGATGGCGGCTTGCGTGTGAACGATGCCGTCGGGTCCGCGCAAGCGGACGGTGGCGGTGGGCATGCCCATCGTGCCGCAGGTCACTTGCAAACCGTTGAGCAAATACACATCACGCGGTTTGTAAAATTCATCCGCGATCAAGGCTTCAAGATCAAGGTCAGTGATAACTTTCTTACGGTCTGCCAAATCTTTGAAACGCGCAAAGGCTTTATCTAGTTCAACATCATCAAGCGAGTGTCCCATTTCGGCGAGGCGATTGCGCAGCGCGGCGCGACCGGAATGTTTACCAAGCACCAAATTGGTTTGATTCACGCCAACATCTTCAGGGCGCATGATCTCGTAGGTGCTTTGGTGCTTGAGCATCCCATCTTGATGAATGCCCGCTTCATGCGCGAACGCATTCGAGCCAACGATGGCTTTATTCGGCTGCACCAAAATGCCGGTGTAGTTGCTGACCAATTTTGAAATACGCGAGAGTTGCTGAGTCTCAATTCCAGTTTCCAAGCCAAAGACAGGGTGACGCGTCTTCAACGCCATCACCACTTCTTCGAGCGAAGTATTTCCCGCGCGTTCGCCGATTCCGTTCACAGTCACTTCCGCTTGACGCGCGCCCGCGCGAATGCCCGCTAACGTGTTCGCTGTTGCGAGTCCCAAATCATCATGGCAATGCACAGAAACCGTAATACCTTCATGCATCCCCGGCGTGTTCTTGATGATGCCGTCAATGAGTTTATAAAATTCATCCGGCGTGGTATAGCCGACCGTGTCAGGAATGTTCAACGTCGTTGCACCAGCTTTGATGGCTTCACCCAAAACCACATACAAAAATTCAGGCTCCGAGCGTCCCGCATCTTCGGGGCTGAACTCGACATCGGCACACAGCGACTTCGCATACGCCACCATCTCGCTCACGCGCTG
>DAOTXI010000008.1:0-5563 GCA_034435475.1 Anaerolineales bacterium | reverse complement strand
CGGCATTGTTCATGCCGAGCCGATACGCCTTTTTATCTTCCAACCCGCGGATGACGGTCATGTTCTGAATGCCGAGTTCTTTGATAAAGGCATCCACTCGGGCGCAGGTGACCCGTTCCATTAACAAATTGTTGGCAAGATTCGAGGAGCGGATGATCATTAAGCGATTCAACTCACGAATGGTTTCCTTCTCGCCGGTTATTGCGTATAGTGTTTTGTCCGAGTCGTCCACTTCTTAGAGCGAAAATTCACTGCCATCCACAATACTTTTGAATGAGTTGAAAATCTTCAATGGCTCATCCAGCGCGATCAACCCCGCCTCTGCCTGACGGTACACTTCCATCATCACTGGCACTTTCATTGTGCTGGCAGGGTGCATCATCACATCGGCATTGATAAAAAGTTCGCTGCTGGTTTCCAAGTCTTGCACTGCCACGCTGATGGTCTTGCCTTCAAACTCTGCAATAAATTCTTCAAGGCTTTTCAAATTACACCCCTTCTACAACGATGGCTTTCGAAATCGAATACTTGTGACGCAATGCGCGCGCTTCGGCATACTCCGGCGAGTTGATCCATGCTTTGGCGCGTTCTACGCTTTCAAATTGCAACACCACGATTCGTTTCGGCTGCCAGTCGCCTTCGAGGTTTTCCGCCTGCCCGCCGCGCACCACATACTTGCCGCCATACTGCGCCACCGTCGGCGCGGCAAGTTGTTTGTAGCCTTCATAGTCAACAGGGTTGGTTACTTCTACATCAAAAATTACAAATGCCGTCATGTCATTCTCCTTTGAATTTGATTCGCACATCCACCGCCACCGCGCCTTTCGCCAAAACACGCAGCGGATTGATCTCAATCTCTTCGATCTCTTCATGCTCCGCAGCAAGGCGTGATAACTGGATCAAAACATCCTTGACCGCTTCCTCATCTACCGGCTTGACGCTCCGGAAACCTTTTAACTTCTTCCCAGCCCAGGTGTTACGCATCATCTCCTCCGCCTCAGCCTGATTCAGCGGACCCAGGCAGAAGGCTACATCCTTGAGTCCTTCCACCTCCACGCCGCCTGAGCCGAACATCATCAGCGCGCCGAATTGCGGATCGCGCACCATGCCTATAATGACTTCCTGTCCCTCCGCGACTTGGCGTTGAAGATGAACCCCGTCTATTCGTGGCGGTGGGACAAGCGCCTCAATGCAGCTTATCATTTGCGTGTAGCCGCTTTTGAGCGAGAGGTCGTCTTTCAGGTTTAGCATCACACCGCCGACATCTGATTTGTGAGAAATATCCGGCGACGCGATCTTCATCACGACCGGATATCCAAGTTCATTTGCAATTTGAACCGCTTCGTATTCATCCCGCGCCAATTTGATCGGTGCCGTGGGAATGTTGTAGGCTTGCATGATCTCATCTGTTGATAACCCGACCGCAGACCGCTGACTATTGACCGCTCGGTCTGTCGTCTGCGGTTGGCGGTCAAAGAACTTCGCCCTTTTGCTCAATGCTGCCAGCGCCGAAGCCGCCCGCTCTGGGAAGGGATATGTCGGCACTCGCATTTCTCGAAACTCGTTACTTGCATTCTCGATCAGAGTCGAACCCATCAATGCCACTACAACTGGTTTGTTCCAGTTACCAATTACTTCATTTACTTTTCTTGCCACTTCTTCGGCTTTGAACATTGGCGGCGGCGGGAGGATGACCATCACACCGTCTACGCCGTCATCTTGTAAAAGAATGTTCAGACATTCGGCATATTGATTGGGCGAAGCCGAGGCAAGCATATCCACCGGGTTGTGGGTATTGGCTGCGGACGGGAGAATGGCAGATAAAGCCTTCAGCGTTGCATCCGCTAGTTGGGCAAGCGCCAAGCCGTGATGCTCGAGAGAATCGGCGGCGATCACGCCGGGTCCGCCTGCGTTGGTGAGAATCCCAATGCGGTTGCCTTTCGGCAGCGTACAAGATTCCAGCGCCCGCGCCCAGTCGAACACTTGCTCGGCAGTTTCGGCACGCAGAACGCCTGCTTTGGCGAAGGCGGCATCGAAGGCTGTGTCTGAGGCGGCGAGTGCGCCGGTGTGAGAGGCAGCGGCTTTTTGACCCGCTTCAAAGCGACCGACTTTGAGTGCAATGACTGGTTTGTGTTTGCTCACTTCGCTGGCGACCTGCACGAAGCGTCTGCCGTTTGAAATGCTTTCCATGTACATCACAATGACTTTGGTGTTGTCATCGCTGGCGAGCATGGGCAGCATATCGGTTTCGTTCACATCGGCTTGATTGCCGAGGCTGACGATGCGCGAAAAGCCGAAGCCCTGCTTGCGCGCCCAGTCCACGATGGCGGCGGCAAATGCGCCGGAGTGGGAGATAAACCCGATGCCGCCTTGTTCGGGTATGGGTGGCTGCAAGAAAGTTGTATCGAGTGGAAGGTGTGTGTCAATGGTTCCAATACAATTGGGACCCAATAATCGCACGCCATGTTTTTGCGCGATCTCTACACATTGTCTTTCCAATGCTGCGCCTTCTTCGCCCACTTCCCGAAACCCTGATGAGACGATAATTGCGGATTTAATTCCGCGTTTGGCGCAATCTTCAATCGTCTGTGGTGTGGCTGGCGTTGGGACGATGAGGATGGCAAGGTCAACCGGATCGGAGATTTCTTGCAGGCTGGTGTGGATTTTTTTTCCAAATACCTCGCCCCTTTTTTGCGCCACGAGGTGAACCGCGCCTGTGTATCCGCTTTGGATGAGATTCCGCGCCACGCCATAGCCAAGTTTTTCGGGTGAAGTGGAGGCGCCGACGATGACGACGCCCTGTGGTTGAAAGAAGGGTAACAGGGAAGAATCCATGCGGGGATTAAACCACAGATAATTGCGGGTAAACAAGGATTAAGTTTGCAAAATCTGATGCGTCTGCCTGTTGGCACTATGAAAAAGGGATGATAGTCAGTAGGCAACCAGGAGGCTTTCCACGATAATAGGCGTGGCTTGTGAAAAGCCATTCGAATTACCAATAGGAGATTGAATCCATGACAATGCCTGCCGATCTTGCAGAAACCGCTTTGCTGGGGGAGTTTACATACGAACTGCGCCCTGTGGAGCGCGGTTATGCCAGCCGAACGTTGTACATTAATTTGAGCGATAATACTTTCCGCGAGAAACCAGTGACACAACAAATGAAAGATCTGTTCACCGGCGGGCGCGGCTTTGCTCTCAAATTGTTATGGGATGCCGTTAAGCCTGAAACCAAATGGGACGACCCTGAAAATGAATTGGTGATTGCCAATGGCCCCATTTGCGGGATTACGGCATATCCGGGCAGCGGTAAATCCACAGTGGTAACTCTCAGTCCGCTGACAGAGAATGTGATTGACAGCAATGTGGGTGGGTACTTTGCGCCGTTCTTGAAATTCTCCGGCTTCGATGCGCTTGAGATTCAAGGCAAGGCTGTGGAGGATGTTATCATTTTCATTGATGGTGATACGGGCAGGGTGACGATCGAGCGGGATTCGCTGTCGGCGTTGGATTCGCATGAGATCGCGAATCAGCTCACCGTTAAATACGGAAGCGATGAGAAAGGCAGGCGCGGTATCTCGGTCTTGTCTGCGGGACAGGCGGCGGAGCATACTCGCATCGCGTTGATCAATTCCACGTGGTATGACGTGCGCCGCAAGGAGGCGCGTTTCAAACAGGCGGGTCGCGGCGGTCCGGGGCGTGTTTTCCGTGACAAGAAGATCAAAGCCATTGTCATTCGCTATACCGACATGGGCGGCGACAAGAACGGCGTGGCGGATATGGCGCTCGTCCGCAAGGCGGGGCAGCGCATCAACAAGGAAATTACGGATCTTGATGATAAGCAGAATCAGATGCGCAAAGTTGGGACTGCCAACATTGTGGAAGTGATGGATCATTTTGACCTGTTGCCGACGCATAATTATCGCTATGGTTCGCATCCTGAGACTTATAAAATTGACTCCAAAGTTTGGAAGGAAGCCTTCACCCAGGGCTTGCCGGACGGGTGCTGGCTCGGATGCACCATGAGCTGCTCTCACGGTGTGGATCATTTCCCGGTTCATACCGGACCTTATGCCGGTCAATGCGTTCTGGTGGATGGACCTGAATACGAGAATGCCGCCGGGCTTGGCTCGAACATCGGCAACTTTGACCCGCAAAAAGTTTTGGAACTTAATTTCTACTGCGATACCTACGGTGTGGACAGCATTTCATTTGCCAACTGTGTTGCATTTGCGATGGAATGTTACGAAGAAGGTTTCATTACCAAAGAGCATACTGGCGGGCTTGAACTGAAATTTGGCAATGGCGCGGCGGCGTTGGAACTTATCCATCAGATGGCGCGTGGTGAAGGCTTTGGTGTGATCGTTGGGCAAGGCGTGCATTACATGAAACAACTTTTTGTGCGCGAATATGGAGCCGACCCGAAATTCATCCATGATATTGGGATGGAGATGAAGGGCATGGAGATTTCGGAATATCTGACCAAGGAGTCGCTTGCCCAGCAGGGCGGTTACGGCATGGCGACCAAAGGCCCGCAGCACGATGAGGCGTGGCTGATCTTTATGGATCAGGTGCAGAACCTTTTGCCATCCTTCAAAGACAAGGCAGAGGCGTTGCATTACTTCCCCATGTGGCGGACTTGGTTCAGCCTGCATGGATTATGCAAACTTCCGTGGAATGACATCTCTCCCGCCAATAACAAGGAAACCAAGGAGCCTGCCAAGGTCGAAGAACACGTTGAAAACTATACCTGGATTCATCAGGGCGTGACTGGCAAACCGACGAAAGCTGAAGATTTGCTGGCGCAGTCTGAGCGTGTGTACAACTTCCAAAAAGTTTTTGCCCTGCGTATGGGGCGCGTTGGACGCAAGCACGATTATCCGCCATACCGTGCCATGGGACCTGTAACCGTTGTGGAATACGAATCACGCCGGGAACGCTATGATGAGCAGTTGAAACGTCTGGTGGAAGTTGACCCCGAGGGCATGTCCACTGAAGAGAAAATGAAACGACTCCGCGCGTATCGTGAAACGCAATACGAACTGTTGATGGATGCCGTCTACGAACGCCGCGGCTGGGACGCGAATGGCATTCCTACTCCGCAGAAGTTGCATGAATTGGGTGTGGATTTACCCGAGGTCCTTGCGGTGGTGGAGCAGGCAAAGAAAAAGATTTAGGCACGACGTTCGATAGAAAGAGCATGACTCGCCCCGAAATTAAGGTTTCGCGGGTGAGTTCATTTTTAAGAGCAATTAGGATGCGGATTCACGCGGAAAGAATTAAAGAACATGCATTTTCCGCGTGAATCCGCGCCCAATTATGTTGTTATTTGATGATAGTTTACCGGATCAAATTCCCAGCATCTTGCTCACCACCGAAAGCAAGATGCCGCCTGCGATGACACTTCCCAGTTGCCCGGCTGTATTTGCTCCCATGGCGTGCATCAAAATAAAATTATCCGGGTCTTCGTCATTGGCGGTTTTGGCGGCGAGACGCCCTGCCATGGGGAAGGCGGAGATGCCTGCCGCGCCGATCAGTGGGTTGATCTTTCCGCCTGTGATGA
>DAOTXI010000007.1:0-12030 GCA_034435475.1 Anaerolineales bacterium | reverse complement strand
TTGCAAATGGGCTTTGACTGTCCGTTCAGTGATGCCCAACTTGTACGCCATCTCTTTGTTGCGTTCCCCTTTTGCCGCAAGTTGCAGGACTTCAAGTTCGCGCCCGGTTAGGGTCAGCATGGATTCGGTTTGGGGCGTAGACTCGGGCTTGCCCCGAGGTTGAGGCGTGAGCACGCGGGCGAGAATCTCTGGCTTCAACAACGTCTCTCCTTTCGCGGCAGCTCGAATTGAATCCAGCAAACTCTCGCGGCTTGAATCCTTCAGTAAGTATCCGCGCGCCCCCGCTTGCAGACCTTTGACCATCAAATCATCTTCGTTGTAGGTGGTGAGGATGACGATGGCGATTTCGGGAAAATCCTTTCGCAAATGACCGATGGCGGTGATGCCGTCCATGCGCGGCATTTGCAAATCCATGAGAATGACATCGGGCTTGAGATCGGGAACACGCTGCAAACATTCCGCGCCATCCACCGCTTCACCGACAACTTCGATATCGTCAGCCGTTTCAAGAATCAGCCGCAACCCTTCGCGGACAATGAGATGGTCGTCTGTAATCATCACGCGGATCATCACACCCTCCCCACTACGAATTGCACACAAGTTCCATTCGAGTCTGACTCAATCGCAAGTTGACCGCCTGTCAGCCGCGCGCGTTCGTGCATCCCAACCAGCCCATAATGCCCGCTTGTATTTTGATTTACATCGAAGCCCTTGCCATTGTCGCGAACTTCGAGTTGCAGGTTTTGATTCTGAATTGCAAACACAACTTTCACATGAGTTGCCTGTGCATGGCGGGCAATATTAGTTAATGATTCACTGAGAATGTTCAGGGCGTGATTTGTAGTTTCAAGAAGAAGTTGATTTTCGTTTACAGAGATTTCTACTTCACAGCGAATCCCCGTCGCTTGTGTAAAGCGTTCGATCTTTTCGCGCACCGCA
This sequence comes from Anaerolineales bacterium, assembly GCA_034435475.1. Classification (GTDB taxonomy): domain Bacteria; phylum Chloroflexota; class Anaerolineae; order Anaerolineales; family Villigracilaceae; genus Villigracilis. The sequence continues at coordinate 11,091 of DAOTXI010000007.1, read as the reverse complement.
TCAGCGACATTCCCCGAAGCCGCCCGCAAATCATCAATCGCCGCACGAGACTCAGCCAGCGTACTACGCGCCCGCGCAATGGATTGCTCCACGATGGCAGAGGCGCGTTCAGTTCGGTTTGCTCTCAGGTGTTCTTTAACCGCTTCCAGTTGCAAGACCAAACCCGCCACGCCTTGCGCCAGCGTGTCATGCAACTCCCGCGCCATGCGTTGACGTTCATTCTGCAAAGTCAGCGATTCTATTTTTGCGGCAGAGGCGGCAAGTTTGGCGTTGGCGCTTTCCAAAGACTCAGCCAGTTCGATGGCTTTCTCGCGCTGGACAAACAATTGATTGAACATCACCATCATCAAAATGATCGAACCGCCGTTCACCAGCAATCCCGTCAGCGAGTCCATCAAAGTGGCTCGTTCAGAGAATAAATAAAGAAACCCCAGCAACAGCCCGATGTAAAAAATGCCAATGAAAAAGGCGCGGCGCGTATTGCCCCACACGCCCAACCCTTCGCCCACAATGGCAATGGTCGCCGAAAACAAGAAGGACAATCCCGTTGTGGAGCGTCCGTGTAACAGCCAGACGATGGCGATCATCACCGCCGTCTGCGCGGGGTAATAGAACCAAAACCAGCGCTCATTGCGAATCACCCACAACACATTCAACCAATATAAACTGATCAACAGGAGAAATAACGCAATGAGCGAAACGATCACCACACTCTCGTCCCGCGCCCAAACCGACATCACCGACGCCGCGCCCATATACCCCATTAACAGAGTTAGGAAGATATAGAACGGGAAAACCATTCTGCGGTCAAGGTTGATATTGGCTTGGTTCATGCTTCGCATTGTACTTCAACCCGCTCGCAGGCATATTGTCCGAACGGACAATGTCCGCTTTGGGACGGGATGGACGATGTGGAAGGCGGGAGGAATTTGTAGAATGTCAGTAATCGGTAAATAGTGAATAGTGAATAGTGAACAGTAATCAGTGAACCGTAATCAGTCTCGTCAATCGAAAATCGCCAATCAAAAATCGTAAATCACCAATTACCAATTACCAATTACCAATCTCTAATCCCCAATCTCCCGAAAGGAACCTCCCATGTCCCACTACCTCTTTCTCCTCATCGCCTTCGCCCTCAACTTCGTCGCCGTCGGCGGCAAATGGAACGTCCCCCTCGCCGCGTGGATCGCGCCCGTCTTCGTCCTGCATTTCTATCGCCAAAGCGAAAGACCCTGGCTCGACTTCCTCCTGCTCTGGCTCGCCACCGCCATTCCGCTTATCGTTTCATGGAACGGCGCGACCTTTTTCCCAGGTCTCGGTGAAATCGGCTTCTTCCTCGCCGTCGCCCCCATCGCCCTGCTCGCCGTCGTCATAGACCGCTACTTCCACGTCCGCTTCCCCACCTCCGCATGGATGCTCTTCATCTTCCCCATCGCCGCCACCGCCCTCGACTTCTTCCAAGCCAACGGCAGTCCCTTCGGCTCGTTCGGCGCATCCGCCTACTCACAGCGCGGATTTCCCATCGCCATGCAAATCGCTTCAGTCTTTGGGATTTGGGGAATCACCTTCGTGATGAGTCTCTTCGCCAGCACAGTCAATCATTTTTGGGAAGGAAATGCTTCGCCTCTCTCCTGGACTTTGGCTGGGTTACTCGCCCTCATCCTTGCTCTCAGCCTCGGCAGGACTCTCCTCCCAGCCGCGCCCAAGCAGACGGCTGTCATCGCGGGCTTCTCACTCCCAGACGGGACTCTCTCCAAGTCGCTGAGTCAATTCAAAGACGGGGATGAGGCGGGTTTTCGTCAAGCCATGGATGAACTGCACACCGCCGAGTTGAATCAAATCCGCATGTTGGCACAGGACGGCGCGAACATCGTCGTCATTCAAGAAGGCGGCGTGATCGGCATGACGGATCAAATCGAGATGATGATTCAAAACGCGGGCGCACTTGCCAAAGAAGAAAACATTTACATCGTCCTGCCGACCTTCGACATTGAACAAACTCCGCCTGTCAACTCGGTCTACATCGTTGACCCCAATGGCGACGTGGTTCTGCATCACATCAAATACGGCGGCAACATGTTCGAAGGCACGCTCAAAGGCGGCGGCGTTCTGCAAACGGTGGATACGCCCTACGGCAAACTCAGCGCGGTGATTTGCTGGGACGCCGACTTCCCAAACATCGTCAAACAGACAGGAGCGCAAAGCGTTGACCTGCTCATCATCCCCTCGCAAGACTGGCTCGGCGTGCGCGACATCCACGCAGGCATGGCAACCTTCCGCGCCGTGGAAAATGGCTTGACGATTTTCAGGCAGACGGGACAAGGCGTCTCGTTGGTCAGCGACCCGTATGGCAAAGTATTGAATCGCATTGACACCTTTGAAGAATCCAAAAACGAATTTGTCGGCATCCAAAAAGTAAGCGTGCCGATCACTTCGGTCAACACCCTCTACCCCAAACTCGGCGATATGCTCGGCAACATCATGCTGGTTGGTCTGTTGGGTCTGTTCGTGGGGATGTTCTCAACGCGCAGGAAGAAAGTTTCCTGATGAAAATTTTCAAAGCGCCCAAACAACTTGTCGTTGGGGCGCTTTGAAATCGCGGTACTTTATTGGGTTTCTCTTAAACTGCGGGATAGGCGAACAAAGGCAACATATTCTCCCGGGCTATTGCCTCATACGCAGGGTTTTGCCTGCAAAACGAACCGCTGTCGAAATATCGTTTCTGGAATTCACCCACAATGTAGGGATCGAACTGCCTGCCTGATTGCTGGACAATGTAACGATATGCCTTTTCTTCCGTCCACGCCGGGCGGTAATGCCGCTTAGACGTTAACGCATCCCAGACATCCACCACGGCAAACAGGCGGGCTTCCAAAGGGATTTGATCTCCCTTCAAACGCCTGGGGTAACCCGTACCGTCCCATTTTTCGTGATGGCAGTAGGCAATATCCATTAGAGGATAAAGGTCCGGGTGGGCACGGAAGAGGTCAAAGGCATAGGTGGGATGCTTTTGGATGATGATCCTTTCCTGCTGGGTGAGGCGTCCCTTTTTTTGCAGGATTGCATCCGGTATTCCAATCTTGCCGACATCATGAAGCAGGGCGCCCAGATATATCCGCCCCAGGCGCACTTGGTCGAAAAGGCCTGTAGCATGTGCAAGGTCGCGCGAAAGTGCGGCCACTCGTTGGGTATGTTCTTCTGTATCAATATCCCTTAAAGCAAGCAGTCTGACCAGCCCTTCAACATAAACCTGACGCGAAATTTCCGATAATTTTAAAGATACGATGCTCATGGGGTGATTCCTTCTCGTGAATCTCATCTTTCAAACCGCAAAGCGATGAATCGCCTTCGTCAGCGGGGCTTCTGCGGAATAGGCAGGGTAAAGAAGAAAGCAGAACCCTGCCCCAACTCGCTCTCAAGCCACAATTTCCCTCCGTGTGCCTCAATCAGACTGTACGAGATCGGGAGCCCCAACCCGGTCCCATCTGCCTGCTTCATACCATCCAGGGTTTGAACAAAAGGTTCGAATATCTGTTTCTGTAAATCTTCGGCAATTCCCGGGCCCGTATCCATGACAGCAAAAGTAATATGAGCTTCATGCCGCTTGACGCTCAATGTGATGGTGCCCTTCTCTGTAAACTTTACCGCGTTCGACAGGAGGTTCAACAACACCTGCTTCACGCGCCGCCGGTCGCAGGTCACAGCTGGAAGGTCGGCGTCAATATCCCGCACCAACTGGACGTCATACCCGTATAGTTCCGCATGTTTTTGCAGCATCGGCTCCACCATCATGAGCGCCTCATCAATTTCAACCCGCAAATCCACCCCTTCCTCCACGAACATGGTGAGTTTGCCGGCCTGAATCTTGCTGATATCCAGCACATCGTTGATCAGTTGCAGCAGATGCTTGGAACTGCTGAACGAATGCCCAAGCGCCTCTTCCTGCTCTTCGTTGATGGGTCCCATTGACCCCATTATCACCAATTGGGTGAAGTTGATGATCGCGTTCAATGGTGTCCGCAGTTCGTGGCTCATGTTGGCAAGGAACGCGCTCTTTGCCCTGCTGGCTTGTTCGGCAGCGGCGCGAGCCTCCTGTACTTCTGTAAACAAGTGGGCATTTTTCAAAGCAATGACCGCCTGCCGCGCCAGGTTGGAAAGAAAGGTCAATTCATTCTCGGTGAACTCCCGGTCTTTGCCCACCCGCCAGACAGCCATGAGTCCCTTCAATTCGTCTTCTGCGAGCAAAGGCACTGCCAATAGATGTTCATCTGGCTGGCTCTGGGTGCCGGAAACGACGATGGTGCGGGCGTCTCCGCCGGTGTCATTAACAATTTCGGCAATCCTGTTTTTAGCAACGCTTCCAAGAATACCTTCGCCGATCAATATGGTTTCATTGCGCAGTTCGTCGGCATTTTCTCCCACCGCCGTGATTGCTCTGAATAATTCGCCATCGTTCTCCGGGACGAAAAGCGCGCTCAAATTGCCGTCGAGCAGAATCTTGGCATGAGATGCAATGCTGCCAAGCACCGATTTTGAATCCAGGCTGGAGGAGATGACCCGCCCGACGTCCGCAAGCGTGTTCGACTCTTTCAACAGCCGCTGGGTTTCATCAAAGAGACGCGCATTTTCGAGCGCCGCCCCCAAAGATGCCGCAATAGTGGTGAGCAGTCTAAGTTCAGCCTCGCCATAGGCGTTCTCGCGCTCGAAATTCTCGACGCTGATCAAGCCAAGCACGCGGTCATTATTGATAATGGGAATGGCAGCGAATGACAGTCCCTGATCTGTGCCGGCAGCGACGGGAGCGTTCAATTTTGAAGAATCAGCAATATTGCTGAACACAATTGGCTTGCGCGTCTTGCGCATCGTTTCAAAGATTCCGCCAGGTGTGGGCGGCATGGAGGGAAGTTTCAGCGGGGATCCATGTTCAAAAGCGTACAAGTAATGCATTAAGCGGGCTTTCTCGTCGTACCATCCAATGATTATATCCTGCGTATTGAGGACATTACTCAATTGGCTGCCGACCAAATCCACGCTCGATTTAAAATTCAACTCTGCCGCGAGACCCTGTTGAATGGAATTGATGATCTGTAATTCGTTGATGCGTTCCTGCAGTTGCGCGGTTCGTTCCTGGACCTTTTGCTCGAGTCCTGTTACCAGACCCGCATTGTCCAAAGCAACTGCTGCCTGATTCGCCAGCATGCCCAGCATGTCGCGGTCGGTTTCATCGAAACGCCCGTAGGTCGAGTCCATGTCGGCGTATAAATAGCCGAGGATCTGGTTCTGGGCGATCAGCGGGGCGATGATGCGGTTGAGACCGGAGCGTCTGGGCAGGATCAATTCAACGGTCCGTGTGAGGCGCACTTGATTCAGGTATTTTCGAATCGAAGGCAGGGCGGTTTTGGCATCCTCCCCCACCGGAAGGATCGCGTCTGCCGCTTCCAGTTTCCCGTCTTTTTCCAGCACAAGCATCACGCGCTGTCCGCCGCTCAATTCGGTGGCTTCTTCCACAAGAAAGGTTTGGATGGCTGGGATGGTGCGCAAGGCGTTCAAACGCAGGCTGGTATCGGCAAGGCGCTTGAAGGGTTCGCGGGTGTTCGACTCGATATGCAGGTAGGAAAAGAGGCGTTCTTTGGATAATTTTCGCCTTGTTCCATCCTTGAGCCAGAATTGCAACAGTTCACGATTTGCCGTAACTTTGTTGAGATAGTTGCGGCGCAAACCTATGTCTCGAACGCTTTGAATGCCTTCGATTAGAAAATCATATGCGCGGTCCAGGGCTTCACGCGCTTCCTTCGCCTTCTGGTTGGCGTTGAGCGCCTGCGCATGCCGCCACCAGACGGCTTGTGACGCGATGGCATCAGGCCTTGCATAGGATTGGGCGCGGTGCAGGTCAGTGGCTTGGGTTGTGGCTTTGAGCGCGGCTAATTTATCGCCGCTGGCAAGATGGATTTTTCCAAGCTCGGTAAGATAGACGATTTCAACGCCAGACTTCGTTTCCCGGGTGGTTTTCAGAGCAGATTTGAAATGGCGGATTGCGTTCTTGAAATCACCTTCAGCAAAGGTAAGATCGCCCCATGTAGAGGCAAGAATCGAATCCATATACGAATCACCCCGATCCAGGGTGAGTTCTTTCAACTCGTGTAAATGTAATCGGGCCAAGTCCAATTTCCCCAGTGAAATTTCTGCAACAATAAACGTATTGAGCGCATGGGCCAGGATGACTTTTGCGCCAATTCTTCGAGCTGTTTCAACAACTTCGTTTTCAAGGCGGTGAACATGGGAATATAGTCCAAGTTCGAAATATGGGACTGCCAGATTGGTGAGGGCTAACAACCTTCGTTCAGCATAGCCTGAAATTTCAAAGGCAATTTTTGCATGCTGATAATGTACAATACGTTAGGCAATATCGACATCTGTAAAGCACAGCACATTGTACGCATTTCCAACGCCATACTGATCGTCTGCCTGTTGACATAACTCCAGGGCGGCTTGCGCAGATTTACGCGAATCACCGGCTTGATTAAGGCGATGATATGCAATTGACAACACCCAATATGCTCTCCCTGCGCCAGAGGAATTGTCCGTTGATCGAAACAATTCAATGGCGCTTTGCGCGGCATCAATCGCAGCCTTGTTTTTTCCTGCGCGGAACTGCGTTTCGCTCAAGCACAGCAAGCTTTGAGCCCGCAAACTTGAAAGGCGAGACGCCTTTCCAACCATTCTTACAGAAGAAGTTGCATTCTTAAGCGCGGCTTTCAAGTCGCCTGTCCGCATTTGGACGAATGCCTGACGGTTCAACGCCTGAGCCATATACACGTTTTTATTGGCAGTCTTTGCCAGTTTCATCATCGCGCCGGCGTCCTTTTCCGCTAGGTCGAGCTTGCCGAGCGCGATATAAGACTCGGCGCGCAGGTCGAGCAGAGTTAGGTGGGAATCCATTTTCAGGTGGCTCGAACCTAGTTCCCGCGAAGCCAGTTCGATGGCTTGCGCGTGCCGGCCTGACCATGCCAGGGCGCGAACCTGGGCAGGCGTGTCGTGATTGGCGGGAGTGAGATTTGCGATTTTCATTGGTTCTCGATCTCAGGAAACAGACCAGACACTCTCGCCGGCGAGAATGCGTGAGATCAATTCGGGAAATAAGGCGATGTTCAAAGGCTTGGAAATCGCGCCATCGAAGCCGCTCCGTTTCAGGCGGTCTATTTCTTCTCCCATGACGCTGGCAGTCACCGCGATGATCCTGCTGTGATGCAGCAAGTCATTGGCGCGCAATTTTTGCAACAGATCGAACCCATCATAGGGTCTCATATGAATATCCAATAAAATGAGGTCAGGCGCCGTCTCCATATCCCCCATGGTTTCCATGAATTTGGCGCTATCCTGAAAGATAACCAGGGTTTGAATGCCCATTACTTTCTGCACAATGGTCTTCATGACCAGAATGGAGGAGGGATCGTCTTCAACGTATAAGATCAGGGGATGGTTTTCCATGGGCGGGTTCCTTTATATGGGGCAAGCGCCGCGTTTAACGGCTGATTACCCAACGTTCCCGCCCATTAATGACGGCGATTAGGTCGCTGGCAAAGGTGGCGGCGTTGATCGGTTTGCTGATGAAGCCGTTGAATCCAGCCGCTTTTGCCCTGAGGATGGCATCCTCGGGATCCATGGACGATACCGCCACAACGGGAATATCTTTTGTTGCAGGGTTTTCCCTGAGTTTCCGAATGACATCGAATCCGCTGACGCCGCCGCGCAGCATCAGATCCATCAGAACCAGGTCAATGGGCAGGTTTTGAGCCACATGGACGGCGATCCCGATGCTGTTATAGTTTTGATAGACGATGGCCCGGCTTTTGCTCAACAACTGGTTGATAATGGCAAGGTTCAATACATCGTCCTCCACAACAAAAATCCTTTTACTTTCAAGGAAGTTATTGATGTCCATTTATTTCTCCTTTTCAGAAAGCCCATTCTCACATCAGGCGGCAGACGGTTTGTGGAAATCGCCGCGGACGACCATACTGTCCTCTTCAATGCGATTTATCCATGCCTTGATTCTATAATAAGGTCGACCGGCTGGGTACTGTCTCTTTCCGCGGGAGAACCTGTCTATTTACAACGAAAAACCTGTCCAAATGGACAGGTTGTCAGATCAGATTGTTTTTTACCGCGACAACCAGCGCCTCGGAGCGCGTCTGGACGCCGAGTTTTTGGAATATATTGGTTTTATGAAATTTCACAGTGGAAAGGCTGATCGCCAGTTTATTGCTAATCTGCTGGTTTTGCAGACCATCGGCAAGCAATAAAAGAACCTCGATTTCCCGGTCCGTAAGGTTGAATTTATTGATCATTTCTGGGTCTTGTGCCGAAAAAATCATGCGCTGCATGACTTCGGGAGAGAATACCGATTTCCCCGCCGCAATCGCGCCGATCAGGTGCGTTAACTCTTCGGTAAGCGAACTTTTGGTAATGTACCCGACCGCCCCGTTCCGTAACAGGGCATGCACGCCCTCATGGTCATGGTAACTTGAAAGCACGAGAATCTTGATTGCGGGGTAACGGTCATGCAGAATGCGGGTTGCTTCCAGTCCGTCCATTAAAGGCATGACAATATCCATCAGGATAATATCCGGCTGGTCCGCTTCGCAAAGTTGAATGGCTTCCAACCCGTTGGAGGCGTGGCCCGAAATCGCAAAGTCGCGCGAATTTGCCAATATTTTCGAGATGACGTCATGCACGTGTCGATGGTCGTCAACGACCAGGATGCGCATGGCGGAAGGTCGTGCAGGCGGGTTGGGCATAAGGGATTCTCGCTTTAGAGTTACGCCGCGAATCAGGGTTTCAGGTCACGGGTCAGGTCCCTGAGCCGGCGTTTGAATGCCTCGAATTGTCCTACAGGGAAGATTATAAATCATTATCATCCCTCGAAAAAAGGGGGAATGAAGCGGGATGATTTCCGTCTTCTCCAGATATTCCAGGGTCTTTTGGACTTGCCGGGATTCTGTACACGGATAAGACGGATTTCACGGTTGCTCTTCGGAGTTGAATCTACACCGTGAAATCCGTGTCCAAATGTTTTTAATCACGACAACCCCCAGAGAGCCATATCCACACTTGACAGCCTTAATAACCCGTATTGTATAATCATATCAACTTTGCATCCGGCAGAGTGAACCGTATGGCTATGCAGGCTAAAACGATGAAAATTCTGGTCGTCGAGGATGTTCGTGAATCGCGTCTGGCGGTCAAAAAAACGTTGGAGGCGGCCGGGTACGAAACGGTGGAAGCTGAAGACGGACAGATTGCCTGGGAATTCTTCCAGCGCGAACCGTTTCGAATGGTGGTCACCGACTGGATGATGCCCAAATTGGATGGGATCGGTCTCATCGAAAAGATACGCTCGAGCAGCCTTATTCGGTACACATACATCATCATGCTGACCGCCCAGGATGAAACCGTTCAAATTGTCCGCGGGTTGGAATCCGGAGCGGACGAATACCTGACAAAGCCGTTCGATATCAAGGAACTTTTAGCCAGGGTGGCAAGCGGAAAGCGCATCCTCGACCTGGAGGACAAACTTACACAATCCCGCGACCAAATGGAAAAACTGGCTCTTCAGGATGGGTTGACCGGCGTCCTCAACCGGCGGGCAATCGAAGAACATGCCATTGCTGAAATCGAGCTTGCCCGGCGCAAACACCGCCCAATCAGCCTGATCATGCTGGATATTGACCATTTCAAATCCATCAACGACCGTTATGGTCATGCAGCCGGCGACCAGGCGTTGATAAAAATCGCCCAGGTCTTGAACTTGAACCTCCGTTCCTATGACCGGATCGGGCGTTGGGGCGGCGAAGAGTTCATCATCATCATGCCCGACACCGTCCTGCCGGATGCGATCAAAGTTGCCGAGCGGATGCGTAAATCGGTGGCAGATACAATATTCCCATTAAAAGACGGCGGGGAACATTCGGCTCAAATCAGCCTCGGCATCACCAGCGGAGCCGACCCCTTCCTCTCGCTGACGAGGATGCTCGACGAAGTGGATCAGGCGTTGTATTGCGCGAAAAACACAGGGCGAAACCGTATCTGTAGCTTCGAAGATACCGCCAAGGGTGAAAATAAGTGATTGTCAGGCGCGGCTTTCCGAAATCGGGATAATTGTCACGCGAAAATCGAAGTCGTTGCTGTCATAATTGTTCAGGAACCTCAGACGGACATCTCCTTGGTAAGGAATAATTATTCGCCTATGAAAGGATGTCATGAATAAACACTTCTTCAAGTCGGATCTATTCATCCTATGCCTGCTTGCGGCTGCCAAATTCATCCTGCATCTTCTCACTAACCACAACTACGGATTCCACCGCGACGAACTCGCCACATTACACGCCGCTCGCAACCTCGCCTGGGGCTTTGTCGCCTACCCGCCGCTCGCGCCATTCGTTGGCAGCATCGAACTAAAACTCTTCGGCGCTACAACGGTCGGGTTTCGAGTCTTCTCCGCGCTGACTCAATCCATCGTCATGGTCATCGCGGGGCTGATGGCAAAAGAATTCGGCGGTTCGCGCCGTGTTCAAATCCTTGCCGCGCTTGGGGCGGGCATCAACGCACTTTCGATGGTTCAGGGCGCGCTCTTTCAATACGTCGCCTTCGATTTTCTCTGGGTGGTGCTTATCGCCTACTTCATCCTCCGCCTGCTCAACACAGACGACGCGCGTTGGTGGCTTGCCATCGGCGCGGTCATCGGCTTGGGCATGATGACGCGTTATACAATGGGCGTGTATGTGATCGCCTTGGTGCTGGGGACCCTCATCACGCCAGCCCGCAAATATCTCAAGTCGAAATGGTTATGGCTCGGGGCGTTACTTGCCGTAATCATCTTTCTACCCAACCTCCTCTGGCAGGTTCAACACTATTTCATATCGCTCGATTATCAAGCCGCCATTCACGAGCGTGATGTGCGCATTGGTCGCGCCGACGGCTATCTCCCCGAACAATTGTTAATGGCGAATCCGTTCATGCTCCCGTTTTGGATCGCAGGCTTGTTGTTCTGCTTCCGCGAGTCAAAATACCGGATGATCGGCTTCATGTACC
>DAOTXI010000006.1:0-3948 GCA_034435475.1 Anaerolineales bacterium | reverse complement strand
GACGGCGGCGCTGTTCACGATATTGCATACATTTCTTTGCCATACCTTACGCTTCCTTCTTGCCGCTGAACGGCATACCGAGTTGTCTCAGTAAAGCGCGGGCTTCTTCATCGTTCCGGGCGGAGGTCACAATCGTGACTTCCATGCCGCGCAATTTATCGATTTTGTCATACTCGATCTCGGGGAAGACCAGCTGGTCTTTGAGACCCAGGGTGTAATTTCCGCGACCATCGAAGGCGTTCGGCGAAATACCGCGGAAGTCGCGCACGCGCGGCAGGGCAATATTCACCAGACGATCAAAGAACGCCCACATGCGCGGTCCGCGCAGTGTGACCTTCGTGCCGATCAAACGTCCTTCGCGCAGTTTGAAGTTCGCAATGCTTTTGCGCGCCTTGGTCTGCACGGGTTTCTGACCTGTAATGGTCGTCAGGTCGGCAACAGCCGCCTCGAGCGCCTTGGGGTTATCCAACGCCTCGCCGAGACCGATGTTGACAACGATCTTTTCCAGCCGCGGCACCTGCATCACATTCTTGAAACCGAACGATTTCAGCAGAGCCGGGGCGATTTCATTGTTATAACGTTCCTGCATTCTATTCATTTTCCATCGCTCCAGGCTTAATCAATCGCGGCTTTGCAGCTCTTGCACACGCGATGCGCGCCTTCTTCGTCGCGCTGGACCGCCACACGGGTGGCTTCGCCGCACTTCGGACAGACCAGCATTATGTTGGATATATCCACGGGTCCTTCGAACTGAACGCGACCGGGATTCATCTGGCGGTTACCCGCCTGAACCTGCTTCTTGTGCTTGGTGCGGATGTTTACGCCCTGCACCACCACCCGGCGCTCATCAATGATCACATTGATAACCTCGCCGCGCTTGCCTTTGTCTTCAAGACGACCGCTGATGACTTCGACGGTATCACCTTTTCGAATCTTGACTTTCATTCTCAGCTCCTACAACACTTCCGGGGCAAGCGACACGATCTTCATATAGCCCATATCGCGCAGTTCGCGCGCCACAGGACCAAAGATGCGGGTGCCCCTCGGGTTTTCTCCATCGGCATCCAGGATGACCGCGGCATTATCGTCGAAGCGGATGTACGAGCCGTCTTCGCGCCGCCATTCCTTGGTGCAGCGCACAATGACAGCCTTGACAACTTCGCTCTTCTTCACCGAGCCTTGCGGAGCGGCAGCCTTGACGGTGGCAACCACCACATCGCCAATCGCGCCGTACTTGCGCCTCGACCCGCCCATCACATGGATGACAAGCAGTTCGCGCGCGCCGGTATTATCGGCAACCTTCAATCGGGATTCATGCTGGATCATGGCTTACTCTCCCACGCCCTGATCGGCGGTGCGCACTTCGCGCTTGACGACGGATTCAACCGCCCAGCGCTTCTCGCGGGACAGGGGGCGGGATTCCACAATCCGAACCTCATCCCCGATCTGACAGCCGATCTCGTCATGCGCTTTGACGCGCATACTCGAGAAAACCACTTTCTTGTAAAGCGGATGGCGGTATTTGCGGGTGATCTCCACCACGACGGTCTTCGTCATTTTGTTGCTGGTGACGACCCCAGTTATGCGACGACGATTGTTCATTTTGCACCTTCCACTGCGGCGGCGTTCCGGAGCATCTCCGCCAGGATCGTTTCCATGCGGGCAATGTCCTTGCGCAGGATGTTGAGGCGGCTGGGGTCGGTCAACTGACCCGAGACCTGCTGGAAACGCAGTTTCATCATTTCATCGCGCGCATCGGTAATCTTCGAGCGGATTTCCTCGGTCGAGAGTTTGCGAATTTCTGCGGGTTTCATGGCTTTCATGGCTATTCGCCTCCCGCGTGGCGCGTCACGACCTTGGTCTTGATCGAGAACTTGTACTGCGCCGATTTCAACGCAGCCACTGCAATTTCTTCAGAAAGACCGCCGACCTCGAACATGATACGACCGGGCTTCACCACCGCGACGTAATATTCCACATTACCCTTACCGGAACCCATGCGGGTTTCGGGTGGTTTGTGCGTGAAAGGTTTGGCGGGGAAAATACGAATCCAAACCTTTCCACGGCGTTTCATCTCACGGACGATCGAACGGCGCGCCGCTTCGATCTGACGGGCGGTGATCCAGCCCGGTTCCAGCGCCTGCAAAGCGAAATCGCCGAAGGAGATCTCCGCCCCGCGGAGAGCCTTGCCCCTCATGCGCCCGCGCATTTGCTTGCGCCACTTAACTCGTTTAGGCATCAACATATCAATAACCTCATTCTCATGCAACGCGGCGATTTACTCGCTGACGTACACGCCTTCCGTCGCTTCGGTCTTTTCTTCTACTTCCGGCACAGATTCGCCTTTATAGATCCAGACCTTGACGCCGATCTGACCGTAGGTGGTCAGGGCTTCATCGGTGGCGAAATCCAGGTTGGCGCGCAGGGTCTGAAGCGGAACGCGTCCCTCGCGCAGCCAGACATCGCGAGACATTTCCGCGCCGCCCAAACGTCCGCCGACGAGAATCTTGATTCCTTCGGCACCCTGTTTCATGGCTTGCTGGATGGCGCGCTTCATGGCGCGGCGGTAGGCAATGCGGCGCTCCAACTGATCGGCAATGTTGCGGGCGACCAGTTTCGCGTCCACATCCGGGTTCGAGATCTCGTTGATCTTCAACTCGATCTTTTTTCCAACCAGCGCTTCCAGCGCGGCGCGAATTTTCTTCACGCCCTCGCCCTTGCGTCCAATCAGGATGCCGGGCTTGGCTGTGTGAATGCCGATGCTGATCTTGCCAGGCGTGCGCTCGACATCAATGCGAGAGATACCCGCCTTGCTATCGCGGATCGAATCCGGAAGTTCCTTCTGCAATTCGCGGACTTTTTCATTGGCAGCCGCGCCGCCCTTCGATAACTTGCCCAGCAAAAGCCCACGGATCGCAAGGTCCTGGTGTAACTGCTGGCGGTATGTGCTTCCCTCGGCAAACCAACGCCCCCCCCAAGGCTGGTTAATGCCAAGACGAAAACCAACGGGATGTACTTTTCTACCCATATCTTCTCCTATGCTCCTCGCTCGCGCAAAACAACCGTCACATGAGAGTTACGGCGTAGAATCGGCTTGAACCGTCCACGCGCGCCGAAGCGACGCCACTTGCGGGTCGGGGCTTCATCGGCGGTGATCTTTGCAACAAAGAGGTCGTCGCGGCTGACGCCAAAGTTTTCCTCGGCATTCGCCACGGCAGAGGCAACCAGTTTATGGACCGGGTTCGCCGCGCGTTTGTTTACGAACTTGAGGATCTCCAACGCTTCGATGGCGCTCTTCCCGCGCACCATATCAATCACGGCGCGGACTTTTTGCGCAGACTGCGGGAGAAACCGGACGTGTGCTTTAATATCGGTCATGGTTTCCTCTTTACGCCGCGGCCTTTTCAGACGCTTGATGCCCGCGGAATGTGCGTGTCGGGGCAAACTCGCCCAGGCGGTGTCCGACCATGTTCTCCGTAATATAGATCGGCACATGGCGGCGTCCGTCGTGGACCGCGATGGTATGCCCCACCATTTGGGGGAAGATCACCGAGGCGCGGCTCCAGGTGCGAACCACCTTCTTCTCTTTTTTCTGGTTCATGGCCTCGATACGTTTGAGCAATTTCGGCTCGATGTAGGGGCCCTTTTTCAATGAACGTGACATATCTGCTTACCTCATCAACTAGCGGCTCGTCTTGCTGCGACGACGCACAATGTACTGATCCGTCTTCTTGTTCAGGCGGGTCTTCTTGCCCAGGGTCGGTTTGCCCCAGGGAGATTTGGGTCCGGGGAGACCGACTGGCTGGCGTCCTTCACCACCGCCGTGTGGATGGTCGCGTGGGCTCATTGCAGTTCCGCGAACGGTCGGGCGGATGCCGAGGTGGCGCTTGCGACCCGCCTTGCCGAGTTTGACGTTGCTGTGATCGAGATTGCCGACCTGACCAATGG
>DAOTXI010000005.1:0-5798 GCA_034435475.1 Anaerolineales bacterium | reverse complement strand
CGATGATGTAATTCTCATCAACGAAAAAGACGAGTTGACGGAATTCACCATCGGCAATCTCGTCGTAAAAATGAACGGCAAATACTTCACCCCGCCCGTCGAGTGCGGATTACTACCCGGCACGTTTCGCGCGGAGCGGATCGCTTCCAGCGAGGTAAAGGAACGGGTATTAAAAATCCAGGACCTGGCGGGGTGCGAAGCGGTGTTCCTCATCAATTCTTTGAGGAAGTGGGTGCGGGTTTTGTTATAATTCGAGGCTGGTAAATTTTCGATCAGAAAGAAAAGAGGAATGAATGTATATAGATCCCGGTTCCGGCGGAATGTTGTTCCAAATTCTGGCAGTGGCATTCGGAGTGATCTCCGGCACAGTGCTGATGTTCTCGAGTAAGATAAAGATGACCATTGCGAAATGGCGCCGCTCAATGCGCAAAGAAGAAGACAAACCCGAAACCCCGGAACAAAAATAAAGCATCTGAGGCGACCGCAAACTTGTCATGACTGTCGCCTTGTTTACAGGAAATCATGCGAACTCTCATCATCGGGTTGGACGCGTTCGACCCCGTATTTTTCGAAAAACTTCATGCGCAGGGGAAGATGCCCCATCTGGGCAAACTGCTCGAAGCGGGCGGATATTCGCGCTTCCGCGTTTCGGACCCGCCGCAAAGCGAAGTTTCATGGACGAGCATTGCCACCGGTATGAACCCCGGCGGTCACGGCATGTTCGACTTCGTCCACCGCAACCCCGCCAATTACAGTTTACAGGTATCGTTGCTGCCAACGCAGAAAAGCTTGCTTGGTCTTCAATTTGTCTCCCCGCATAATGCGCGCACCATTTTCGACGAAGCCGTCGAAGACGGTTTTCCGGCAACATCCATGTGGTGGCCCGCGACCTTCCCTGCAAAACAGGCTTCGCCGGTGCAGACCATCCCCGGGCTGGGCACGCCCGATATTTTGGGTCGTCTCGGTATCGGCACATTTTTCTCCATCGAAGACCTGCCCGCCGACCCGGAACGCAAGACAGCCGTTCGCAGGTTGACAAAAAAAGGCGCGGCTAAATATTCGGGCACGCTTGAAGGTCCGGCGAAGAAGGATGGCACGGTCAATATTGATTTTGAATTCGAAGTCAACGACAAAACCGCCACACTGCAAATTGCAAAACAAAAGGCGGTTCTCAATCATGGCGAATGGGGCGGGATCGTCGAACTGCCCTTCTCTGTCGGCTTCGGCATGACAGTCAAAGCCATCAGCCGCGCGATCCTGACGAGTCTCGACCCGGTCTCGATCTATTTTCTTCCGCTTCAGTTGCATCCGCTCGGTTCGCCGTGGCCCTACGCGACGCCAAAGAATTTCATTCAAGATCAATGGAAGAAGAACGGTCCCTTCCTCACTCTCGGCTGGCCCCAGGACACCACCGCCCTGAACGAAAACCTCATCACCGACGACCAGTTCCTCACCCTGTGCGAGATGATAGATGCAGAGCGCGAGCGTGTTCTCAATCACTCGCTCGACACCTTTGAAGAAGGTCTGCTCGCCTGCGTTTTCGACAGCCTCGACCGCGTTCAACACATGTTCTTCAAGGGTCGCGAGGATGTCATCGAAGCCTGGTATAAACGCCTCGATCAACTGGTTGGGCGCATCATCGAACGCGCTTCACGCAAGCCCAAGACCCGCATCCTGGTCGTCTCCGATCATGGATTTGGGCATTTCGATTACAAAGTCCATTTGAACAAGTGGCTGATGGAGCGCGGTTACTTAAAGACGGAAAACCCCGCCTCCTCCGACCTTCGATCTGTGGACTGGCCCCAGACTCAAGCCTACGCTTTGGGTTTGAACAGTCTCTATCTCAACCTCGCCGGGCGCGAAGGTAAAGGAGCCGTCACCGACGGCGACTCTGCGAACATGCTGGCAAAACTCAAGGATGATCTGCTCAATTGGAAGGGACCCAACGGCGAGTCGGTCATACAATCGGCGTTGATCCGCAAGGAAGCCTTCGACGGTCCTCTTGCGGATTATGGTCCCGATATATTTGTCGGCTATCGCCCACCCTTCCGCGGGTCCGCTGAAACAGGACTGGGTCAGTGGCGAAGCGAATCCATCGAAAAAAACACCGAGCACTGGGAAGCCGATCACTGCTTCGATTCGAGGGCCGTCCCGGGCGTATTATTTTCCAATGAAAGCCTCGCTAATTTTTCATCCCCATCCTATCGCGACATCCCGGCTCTGACGATTGGAAAGGATTTGAAGACGCAGGCATCCGCGCCGCCGCCCAAATACAGCGACGAAGACCAGGAAGAAATCGAAAAGAGGTTGAGGGACCTTGGCTACTTATAAAAATTTCTACACCCGTCAGGGACTGTGGACTTTGTTCCTGATGTGCGCCCTGCCGCTGCATGTGTGGACGCTCATCCTTGCCTTTCGAGATTTCGATTGGATCACCGCCCGCACAAATTCAAGGGATGACGTGGGGGTCGAATCCTACGGCTTGTTATTCGGAGTCTTCGAAAGCATTGTTGTGTTTGTCGGATCGGCTCTCAGTGGATTACTGGCATCCCCAAAATGGGAGGAGAAGCGCCGGATCGCGCTATTAAGCGCTCTCGTCTTCATCGCATCTCTCTGGTCAATGTTCAATCAGGCATATTTCATCAACGAATGGACCGTCCCCGCCGGGCTGGCGAACTTTGTCGTAACGACCGGGCGTCCTTTGGTTGCTTTATACGGGCTGGCGCTTGGTCCTGCTTCGATTACCGTTGTCGTTCCAGTTTTCTTCATCCTGCGGTCGGAAAGATTTTACAAGGGCATTCAGGAAGCGATTGAACGCCTTTCCCTGCTGATGCTGCTTTACCTGCTCTTCGACGCCGCCGCAATCATCAACATTATCGCCCGAAATGTATGAGGGCTGAATGACCCCAAAGATCAATCGGCGCGACTTTCTAAAACTTGCCGGGCTTGCCTCGTTGGGCATGGTGCTCCCCCCCTCGGTTCGGGCGGCGGGTTCCCGTTTGCAAACGGAAAAGAAGAACGTGTTAATCGTTGTATTCGACGCGTTGAGCGCGTACAACATATCGCTCTATGGCTACCAGCGCGAGACCATGCCAAACCTGGCGCGGCTTGCAAAACGCGCGACGGTTTTCCACAACCATTACGCCGCGGGGAATTACACCACTCCCGGCACTGCCTCGCTCTTAACGGGAACCCTGCCGTGGACCCACCGCGCCATCCGCTTCAACAGCAAGGTCAGGGGCGATTTTTCGCGGAAAAGCATCTTCCATGCCTTCGACGATTATTACCGCATTGGCTACTCGCACAATACCCTGGTAAACACACTATTCAAACAATTTATTGACGACCTCAACGAATATGTGCCGCAGGAGAAATTCTTCCTCATAAACGACGGGTTGATACGAAACATCTTCAAAGACGACGAGGATACCGCCACGGTCGGCTGGGCTCGCGCAATCAAGCGGACGGACGGTTATTCCTATTCCCTCTTCCTCTCGTCGCTCTATGAAAAATACCGCGATAACAAAGTTGCCGACACCGCCAGTCTGTATCCCTACGGTTTACCCAACGTCAACAGGGATAATTTCTTTGTCCTCGACCAGAGCATTGACGCGCTCGGTGACCGGCTCGCAGAAATCCCCAAACCCTTTATGGGCTATTTCCACTTCCTGCCGCCGCATTATCCATACAAACCGCACAAGGATTTTGCAGGCGCGTTCTCCGGCGATTCTTTCAAGCCTTTGAGCAAGCCAGACGACCTATTTACAGAAGGCAGATCAGCCGAGTTCCTGGATAAGTGGCGCATCCCCTACGACGAGTTCATACTCGATCTCGACCATCAGTTTGCGCGCCTGTTCGAGAAACTAGAATCCGCCGGAATCCTGGACGATACCTGGCTCGTCTTTACCTCCGATCACGGGGAACTCTTCGAGCGCGGCATCTGGACTCATTCGACGGCGGCGCTTTACCAGCCTGTCGTGCGCGTACCACTGTTGATCTTCGAACCGGGAGTTCAAACCGGGCGTGACATTTATGAACCCACCAGCGCCATTGACCTGATGCCCACGCTCCTGCACCTGACCGGGCACAATATCCCTGACTGGGCGGAAGGTACGATTCTGCCGCCCTACGCATCGTCCGAAATTTCCCCATCCAACCGTGGGGTAATGGCTGTGCAAGCCCGGTATAACGAGGCGGCCTCCCCCATTACACAAGTGAGCGCAATGCTCGTTCAGGATGACTACAAACTGGTCTACTATACCGGCTACGAAGAACTCGGCGCCGATACGGAACGACATCTGCTTTTCGATATTCAATCGGACCCGGAAGAACTCAACGAACTCTCGCAAACAAAAAAAGAAACCGCCTCCGAGATGGTTGACATCGTCAGAAAGCGGCTGGACGAATCGAACGAGCCGTATTTGTAAATCTTGCAAGTTGCCAGGCTGATTTACTTTCGCTGGCGGTATAACTGATCCTGCGGCACGGCGGTCATCGCCTTCACATCCATTGGGGTTTCAAGAAATGCCGCAACGTCGGCGGCAAGCGCGGCGGGATTCTTCACCATCTCGTTGTAACGGACATATAACACTTCTATATTTCCGCGCCCAAAAAGCCAGGTCTTTACCTTATCAAGATGCCTGCCATACATCTCGGCAAACTTTCCATCTTCGGCAGGGTTGCCCGGCTTCCCCCGTCGCTCCAGCATCTTCCTCTGCGAAGCGAGGATTTCCATCATTTCACGCTCCATAAAAATAATTTTATAAGTGTAATCAGGCGGCAGATATTCCAACAAAGCCGAAATCACCTTCACCACCTTGCCCTGCGCCTCCCCCACCCAGGCAGTATCCCCATCCTTCATCGCCTTGACCCTCTCGAACTCGAAATATCCCTGAAGGTTGTCATCGTCCGCCGCGCGGATATTGTCCGTCAATGGTTTCAAACCGCCCGCCTCCAGCATCTTCATCATCATGGACGTGCCCGAACGCGGCAAGCCAGAGACTACATAAATTGTTTTATCGTTTTCAGACATCATCTTTCCTTTTCCGTCATTTTACGAACAGGCGCGGATGATACCTGCTTTTGACAGAATCGTAAACCACGGCTAATGATTTAAAAAGCGATATATGTCCTTCATCTGACGATAGATCATCTTGAAGGTTTCGAATCCAGGATCATACACGGCTCTAGTCTGGACTTGGGGTTGATACGCCCTTCTAATCTGAATCAGCTCTGGAATATCACCATACTTAATCTCGCCCAAGCCAACGGCTGCAATCCATGCCGCGCCGCGCGCATTGGCATAGATGGGATCTGCGACCTGTTTGATCTCCACATTCATCACATCCGCAAAGATCTGACACCACACGTCTGATTGCGCTCCCCCGCCGACGATGTTGATGCTGTTCACTTTACGACCCATAAATTTTTCTACAGGCGATAACAACCAGCGGGTGTTGTAAGCAATACCTTCCAAAAAGGCGCGGATGATATCCTCCCGTGTGGAGTTGAGCGACAAGTTATAAAGTCCGGCACGAAGCGTTTTGTCATCCACCGGCGCACGCTCACCCCAGATCCATGGCGTGTACATGACTCCATTCGCCCCTGCAGGGACGCGGTTCGCGATCTGATCGAGTACTTTGAAAATATCCGGCACATCGGCTTCTTGCAACATTTCATCCTTGTGATAGATGATGTTGTCGCGCAGGAAGGTGAGGTTGCCGCCCGCCGTCGCCTGCAACGCGGTGAGCAGGTAACGTCCCGGCACTGCGCACGGAATGGACGCAAGACTCGAAGCG
>DAOTXI010000004.1:0-2144 GCA_034435475.1 Anaerolineales bacterium | reverse complement strand
GCGCGGGATTCACGGCGGCAGTTATACCCCGCCGCCCGCCACTGGAACGATGTTTTCAGACGTTCCGATTTCGCATCAATTCGCCGCATGGATCGAGGAATTGGCGAACGAAGGCATCACCTCCGGCTGCGGCGGGGGGAACTACTGCCCGTCCAGTAACGTCACCCGGGCGCAGATGGCAGTCTTTTTGCTGCGATCCGAGCACGGTTCAAATTACACGCCGCCGCCCGCCACCGGAAGCATGTTTGCGGACGTGCCCCTCAGCCATCCATTTGCCGCATGGATCGAGCAATTGGCAAACGAAGGCATCACCAGCGGCTGTGGCGGGGGAAACTTCTGCCCCAACAACCCGGTGACGCGCGCGCAGATGGCGGTTTTCCTCGTCAATACTTTCAATTTGCCGTAGAAAGGAGAATGGAATGAGATACCGAATCGGTTTGACCCTGCTTGTTTTATTCGTTGGGCTTTCCGCCTGCCGCAGCCTGGGAGCGCAGCAATCGCCTTATAACCCATTTTACTGCGATGAATACAATGGCGTGTGCGTTATCATCGAAGCGGAGAAGGAATTTGTGGAATTAGGCGAGGCAATCCCGATCACGATCACGGTGACGAGCGAGCAGGATTTTTCAGGGCTGTTGCTAGTGGTGGATGTTAATTTTGGCGGGAAGGCGTTTTTTCCAGAGGAAAACGTGGCAGATGATCAGGGCTCGCAGGTAATAGAATTCGATGTTGAAAAAGACCAGCCGCGCATATTTCGAGGAACAATATCATTCGATAATGGAACAGGCACCAAAGTTCAGGTATATGTATTCAATGGTCCCAATGGTCCGGAATTGCATGTGACAAATTATTTCAAGATAGACTTTAGTGAGGAAGGCGGGCGGATTTATTATCCGGGCACAAAGATACCTCGAACAAAAGCGCCACAAATAGTATTAGAAACTTATGAATATTACACCTACACCCCCGGACCCAGCCCGACCTGGGCGCCGTCTGCCACCTGGCCTCCGCGCATCGCGACGCGCGAGGCATTGACCCAGCAAGCCGAGCCGAAAACGCCGCAGCCATAGGAGCGGCATATTTGCATGAGATGAACTCACCCTGCGGGAAGATGCGGGGTGAGTTTTGTTTGGCGGCAGTTCTATAGATAAGCCATAAACCAGTTACAATCGGGCAAAATCTATTCCCATAGGTGACCCGATGACCTTCTCCACCACCCGTGATTTTGCCCTGCAACTCGACTCTCAAGATAAATTCGCCTCCTTCAAGGAGGCGTTTGTCATTCCTGACCCAAGCCTGGTCTACTTTGACGGCAACTCGCTTGGCATGATGCCAAAAGCCGCGCAGGAAAAGTCACGCCAAATTGTGGATGAACAATGGGGCAGGGACTTAATCCGCGGTTGGAACAAAGGTTGGTGGGACGCTCCCTCGCGTGTGGGGGATAAGATCGGTCAACTCATCGGCGCGGCGGCAGGTCAAACTCTCGTCGGCGATACCGTCTCAGTCAATCTCTTCAAACTTGCCACCTCCGCGCTCACACTGCAACCGCACAAAAAGAGAATTATCACCGACACATTTAACTTCCCCTCTGATCTTTATATTTTGCAAGGCATCAATAATCTTCTTTTTACGCATCACGAATCACGCATTACGAATCACGAGATCATCCGCATCGGCGCCAGCGACAACGACATCACCCCCGACCTCGCCGCGCTCGAAGCCGCCATCAACGAAAACACGGCGCTCGTCACGCTCTCGCATGTTGTTTTCAAAAGCGGCTACATGTACGACATGCAGCGCATCACCGAACTCGCCCACGCCAAAGGCGCGCTCGTCCTTTGGGATTTATCGCACTCCGTCGGCTCCGTCCCCGTCCACCTCGATGCTTGCAACGCAGACTTCGCCATCGGCTGCACCTACAAATACCTCAACGGCGGTCCCGGCGCGCCCGCGTTTTTATACGTCAACAAAAATATTCAAGAAAAACTTTCTTCGCCCATCTGGGGTTGGTGGGGGCAAAAAAATCCCTTCGACTTCGACCTCGACTATCAACCTGCGCCGGGCGCACAACGCTTCATGGTCGGCACACAACCGATGATCTCTCTTCTCACCATGGAGGCTGCCCTCGAACCGCTCCTCCAAGC
>DAOTXI010000003.1:0-6874 GCA_034435475.1 Anaerolineales bacterium | reverse complement strand
ACGCCGCAATTTGCCCAGGCATATCTCCTGCAGGGATTCGTCCACTACCGGCTGGAGAATTATTCCGCCGCCGCCGATTCCTGGCAGACCTATCTCGTCCTGCGTCCCGGCACACTCGACGCCTACGTTCAGGAATTGCGCGGAGACGCGCTGTTCAATGCCCAGAATTACGCCGAAGCCCTACCGACCTACACAACCGCCATCACCGCCCCATCCCTCGGCGACGACATTTACCTCGACCTAAAGGTCGCCGCCACCCAGGTCAAACTGGGGAATTACGAAACCGCAGTGGCGTTATACGACGGCATCCTCGGACGGGCTGATAACGATTACGTCAAAGCCCAGGCGTTGTACGAAGCCGGGCTGGCGAACCAGGCTCAAGGTCAGAATGCCGAGGCGAATGAACGCTTCCGCTATGCCGTCGAGAATTATCCGCTGTCGTATTATTCCTACCTCAGCCTTGTCGAACTGGTGGATGCGGGTGAAACCGTGGACGAATTGGATCGGGGCATCGTGGATTATTTCGCGGGGCAGTACGCCGTCGCCATCGCCGCCTTCGACCGGTATCTCGAAACCAATCCGCCTGAGAACGACGGGACGGCTTACTACTATCGCGCCCTTTCCAAAAGCAATCTGGGGTTTTACGACGAGGCATTGGTTGATTACGATACCTTCATCGCCAATTTTTCGGCTCACACCCGCTGGGGCGACGCCTGGGGCGAGAAAGCCTTCATCCAATGGGCGCAGAAGGGCGACTACACCGGCGGGGCGGGGACTTTATTGGAATTCGTCAGCCTCGCACCAAGCGCTTCACTCGCCGCGGACTACATGATGAGCGCGGCGCGAATCTACGAACGGGACGGGCAATACAACAAAGCCGTCGAAACCTGGTCGAGAGTGATGTTGGAATATCCCGGCTCGGAACAATCATCCTATGCCGGATTCCTGATCGGAATCATCGAATATCGCCGCGGGAATGCCCAGCCCGCCCTAGATGCCTTCAAACGCAGCCTGGCCCTCTCGGCATCGGGAGAGGATAAAAGCCGCGCGCTGCTCTGGATCGGGAAATCATACGATGCCCTCGGCGAATCAAACAGCGCGGGCGACGCATGGCGGGAGGGGCAAAACCTCGACCCAGGCGGGTATTACAGCGAACGCTCGCGCGATATGCTGGCGGAACTCGCGCCCTTTGCTTCGACTCCTTCTTCAAACTATCAAGTGGACCTCCTCCGCGAACGCGCCGACGCCGATGCCTGGATGCGCCTGACCTTCAACCTCGCTCCCGATGTGGATTTGAACGGTCTCGGTCCGCTTGCCTCGGATGGACGCATTACGCGCGGCAAGGAATATTGGGATTTGGGCATGTACGATGAAGCGCGGCTGGAATTCGAAGACCTGCGCTCGGAGCTCGAAACCCTCAACGACGCTGTGGGCAGTTACCGCCTGACGAATTACCTGCACAGCCTCGGCATGTATCGCTCTGCGATCTTTGCGGCAAGGCAGGTGCTGACCATCGCAGGACTCGACGAACACACCGAATCGATGATGGCTCCGGCGTATTTCAGCCACATCCGCTACGGCTTGTATTACCCCGACCTTGTCATCCCCAACGCCCAGCAAAGCGGATTCGATCCCCTGTTCGTTTTCAGCGTCATCCGGCAGGAGAGTCTCTTCGAGGGTTTCGTCCGCTCCAATGCGGGCGCGCACGGGCTGATGCAGATCATCGCCCCCACCGGGGCACAGATCGCCTCGGAACTCGGCAAGCCAATCAACTACACCGAAGAAGATCTCTATCGCCCGTACGTCAGTGTGCTCTTTGGAACGCACTATCTTGCCAAGAACCGGACAGCCCTCAACGGCGATTTATACGCAACCCTCGCCGCCTACAATGGCGGTCCCGGCAATGCCGTGGAGTGGAAAGAACTCTCCGGCGATGATCCCGACCTGTTTTTGGAGAGTGTCCGCTTCGAAGAGACAAGGAATTACATTCGGAATATTTACGAGATATTTATTATTTATAGAAGGTTGTACGGGGGATAGTGAGCCGGTAAAGACCTGCAAGGTCTGGATACAAGAATCAAAAAGAGACAGCCTCTCGACCGTCTCTTCCACTGTTCACTATTCACCATTCATTCCATATGTGCCACAATGCGTTGGTGAGCCGTCTCCGTATCCATATCCAATATCGAAACGAGTTTATCCCGTCCGCTCTCACCGGCGACGATCTCGACGCGCGATTTCGGCACACCCAGCACCTCGGCGAGGAAGGCGACCAATTCCGTGTTCAACATTTCATCGGCGGGGTCAGCGGCGAGATGGACTTTAACCGTCCCGTCGTTCAACACCCCTGCAATCTGATTCCGGCTCGAGCGCGGCGTGATGCGCAAGGCGAGAGCCGATCCGCGTTTGCCGTCGTGCAGGACATAATTTCTTGTCATATTTCACCTCAGTTTGGATTACAGTGAAAGAAGGATTCCAACCACCAACTGTTTGAGAAATTCCAATGCAAGGATCAGGACCAGAGGGCTGAAATCGAGCCCGCCTGTATTCCCCACCACATTGCGGATGGGATTAAGAAACGGACCGACGATCCGCTCCAACGCCTCGCGCACAGGGTGATAGGGCGAAAGAAAAAACGACAACAGTGAGTTCGCGATCACAACCCAAATGAAAGTTTCGACCACCACGCGAATAAACAGGACCAGAAATTCGACGTTCATTCATTCTCCGCTTTGTAAATTCTCGCCCCGACGATGGCTGTACCCACCCGGACGTACGTCGCGCCTTCCTCCACCGCGACTTCGTAATCAGAACTCGTTCCCATTGAAAGCTCGGTGAAGTCCGCGAGTGGGAACTGCTTTCCAAGAAATTCCTTCAGCCGCCTCAGTTTTACAAAATACGGGCGCGACGCATCCGCATCGCTGCCGAGGGGCGGCATCGTCATCAACCCGCGCACCTGCAAATTGGGCATGGAAAAGATTTCGGAAATCTCTCCCGGCAGGTCTGCCCAGCGCGCCTGGTCCGAAGCCTCCCAACCGCCTTTACTTTCCTCGCCGCCGACGTTGAACTCAAGCAGGACGGGCAGGACGCGCCCCGCCTCGCCGCAGAAGCGGTCCAGCCGTTTTGCAAGTTTCAGGCTGTCGAGCGAGTGCATGAAGTTAAAGTTCCCTGCCACCATCTGCGCCTTGCGGCTCTGTACGTGACCGATCATATGCCATTCTACCGCAGAAAAATTCGACAAGGATTGAATTTTCATGACACCCTCTTCGGCATAATTTTCACCGAGGATGGAACACCCCGCCTCGACCGCCGCCCGGGCTGTTTCCACCGGTTGAGCCTTGGTCACCACGACAAGTTTCACCGCCCCCGGACCCCGCCCCGAGCGTTTTTCCGCTGATGCGATCTTATCCAGCGTTTCAAGATACCGTTCACGAATTGAGTTTACAAGCTCGTTCATGGGGATATTTTAACGCACCCTGCGTAATCGGCGTTCTCTAACGCCGACACGTTAGAGAACGTGTCCTACGCCAACGCCATCAACACCCCAAAGCGACCCGTCCTACCCTTCTCGGCGCGGTGGGAGTACCAATCGTCCAAATGACAGGCGGTACACAAACCGGAAATCTGGATCTGTTCGACACCGGATTTTTGGAGCTGCAAGGCATTGGCGGTCCAAAGGTCGAGATAAATCTTCCCATCTCGTGTTTCGAGAATCTTTTCGGATTCATCGCCGTGTTTTTCGCGGAATTTCGCCGCCCCTTCTTCTCCCACTTAATAATTATACGCGCTGATGGATGGACCAATGCCCGCCACAATATCTTCGGGATTCGATCCGTATCTTTCCTGCATCGCCTTCACCGCAACTTCCGCCACGCCTTTGACCGTCCCCATCCACCCGGCATGGGCAATGCCGATGACATGTTTCTTCGGGTCATGAAATAACAGGGGGACGCAATCGGCAAAACGCATGAAAAGCGAAACATCCGGGTTGTTGGTAAAAAGGATGTCCGCTTTCACTGGCGGCGCGTCGAGCGGACGCGGGGCATCAGCGTGGACAATGTCAACCCCGTGGACCAGCCACACGTCGTGGACCGAAGCGGGGCTTCGTCCAAGCGCATTAAAGGCGTGGATTCGATTCTCCGCCACGCGCTGTGGGTCATCCCCCACCGAAATGCTCAGGTTGAGCGACGTCCACGGTTCGGGGCTGATCCCACCCTGACGGGTAAATACTGCGTTGAGGACTTCTTTTGAAAAAATGTCGAACTGGTAATAGCGAAGCCCGTCGGATCCGTCGAAGGGCATTACTTGCCTGCCTCGATCACCGCGGATTTCTTGATGTAATACTGGCGGGTCTCGCCCATTGATTCTTCGATATTCGGGTACGCAAACCAGGCGGTGAACAGACCGAACATACCGCCAGTCAGGGCGCGCAGGAAGGGGGTGCTTTCGCGGTATGGAATGAACGCGGAAAACCAGTCCCAGTTGAACTGGCTGAAGAGTTGCGAGAAGCCATCCAGCCCGACAGGCGCAATGCCGAGCAGAAGCCAGAGCATCCAATGCAGGGATTTGAATCGCCTGCCGGTCAGACCGAAGAGGATGCCGAAGCCAAGGATCGCCAGATAAATGGCGATGTCGCGCTCGCAAAGCGCGACCTTGTAACCGAGGGTTTCATTGCCGGTAAAGTTGCGGGCATCGAAGCGGGTCAGGCTGAAGGGATCGCTCGCTCCTTGAATGCCGGTGGCTTCCTCGAAGGTTTTATACCCTTCCACGCCCGCCTCTTCAAGCGGATACCAGGGCTGTTCGCCATAAAGAAAGAAGGAACGAAAGGCAAATTGATGGCAGAGCGGTTTGTAAATGCGGTAGATCACATTGCCTGCGCCTTCCGCGCCGAGTTTCATCAGGGTTGGGGCAAGGAAGGGCAAGCCGACGTAGAAGAGCATAAACAGGTTCAGGATCAAAAGATAACGTTTTGCGATCCAAAAGGAAATGCGGTCTCCGGTGTTCAAGGTACTGCCTTTCTTCAATTTATAGTTATAAATCGGGTCGTCGAGTTTTTCGAGTTGGCTGATGCGGTCCGACGCCGCGCCGAGAGTGATCTGCAATTTTTCGCGCGAGATGGGCGCCTGGAGCGTGTATGGTCCGACCTCGATGACAGGAATGCGTTCCTTGTATTTTGCGAATATTGCCTCGTCGGTCGTGATGTCCACTTCCGCCAGCCGGTGCGGATATTTTTCCCGCAGGGCTTCGAGATGTTCCCGCGCTTCATCGCAGAGCGGGCATTCTTTTTTGGTGAAAAGGGTTATGTTTAGCATAAAAAATATAGGAGTCCAAAGTCTCCCGACTTTGGACTGGCAAATTCCAACATCTGGAGATGTTGAAGTCCGAATTAGAGACCGAAATCGTAGAAGAAGAATTGTCCGCGCTGGGCGATGACTTCGAAAGCGCCTGAGAAGAGCAGGATGCCGATGACGACGAGGATGACTCCCATGGCGATCTCGACATAGCGCATGGTCTTGCTGTATTTTCGCAGAACGGTCGTCACCCAGCCGATGCCGAGGGCGGCGATCAGGAATGGGATGGCAAGCCCGATTGAATAGAAGGAAAGAAGCGCGGCTCCCTGTGAGACAGATCCGCCATTGATGGCAAGGGTCAGAATCGCGCCGAGGACGGGTCCGACACAGGGCGACCATCCCGCCGAGAAGAAGACGCCCATCAACGCGGAAGAGAGATAGCCGAGTTTCGGGTCTGGCGCTTGTTGAACGCGGGTATCGTAGGCAAGGAATGGGATGTGGAAGACGCCGATCATGTGCAAACCGAAGATGACAACCACAATGCCGCCGATCTTTGCCAGCCAGTAACGCAGGTCGTAGAGCAATCCGCCCGCGAAGGATGCGGCGACGCCGAGCAGGACGAAGACGATGCTGAATCCCAACACGAAGGCAAGCCCGTGGGAAAAGGTCAGCCAGCGGTTGGGTCTATCGCCGGGCGCGCCACTGCCCGCGGCGATCCCGCCCAGATAGCCCACATAAGCCGGGACGAGCGAAAACACACAGGGTGAAAGGAAGGACGCCAGCCCGGCAAGCAGGGCAAGCCATACGGTAATGTTTGAAATATCCATTGATCTCTCTTTTTGGCGAAACGCTAGAATTGAGTTTCCGTCGAGTTGACGATGGTTCCGTGATCGGGAAGTTCGCGGCGTTCTTCACCAGCTCCCAACGACACAAAAGGCATACTCCAGCGAAATATCCATTTGGCGTCTTCGGGGCTGACGTTGACGCATCCATGCGAACGCCTTTCGCCAAAGGCATTGTGCCAGAACGCGCCGTGAATGGCGACTCCGCCCGAAGCAATAAAGGTACACCAAGGCACAGCGGGGGTCGAATATCCAGAGCCTTCGTTTCCGGCGGTCATATTCTTCGAGACGATCTTCCAATAGGTCAGCAAGGTTCCGGCTGGGGTGGCGTAGGTGTCAACGACCTCACCCGTCACGGGATCATATCGTTTGCCCGATGAAATGCGACAGAAGAAGACCTCGCGCCCGCCTTCGAAGCAGGAGAGGGATTGATAGTCCAGGTCAACCGATATGGTTTTCTCGTTCGGGTCAATTTCAGGGTGGATGGTGGTGACATCGGCTTCGGTCAGGATTTTGAACGCCGCTCCATCCGCCCAATAGAATTCGCCGTAGCCGCCATAACCGTATCCGCGCCCATTGGCATCTTCATTCCAGCGGTATTCCGGGAAGCCGTTGTTCGTGCGCACCTTGTCCATCCACACTAAATGCCAATAATACATTCGCTGAGGAAAGTTAAACGTAATTTGATATTGCAGCCACGGCGAAGCGACAATCCCTTCATGCGCAAGGTCAACATAAGGA
>DAOTXI010000002.1:0-1858 GCA_034435475.1 Anaerolineales bacterium | reverse complement strand
CTTCCTTGAGGAAAACCCGCAGGCGGCGAAGTCCATCATCGCAAAGTGTCTGACCTCCGCCCGCGCGCGTGATGCGGCCCGCAAAGCGCGCGATCTCGTCATCCGCAAGTCCGCGCTTGAATCGCTGACCCTGCCGGGCAAACTGGCAGACTGCTCCGAACGCGACACCTCCAAGACCGAACTTTACATCGTGGAAGGCGACTCGGCAGGCGGCTCTGCCAAACAGGGGCGTGACCGTCACTTTCAGGCGATCCTGCCCTTGCGTGGAAAAATCCTAAACACCGAACGCGCCCGGCTTGATAAGATTCTCGGCAACAATGAAGTCAAGGCGCTGATCTCTGCATTGGGAACCGGCATCGGCGATAACTTCGACCTCGAGGGTCTGCGCTATGGGCTCGTCATCATCATGACCGACGCCGACGTTGATGGAAGCCACATCCGCACGCTATTGCTGACTTTCTTCTTCCGTTACATGCCGCAATTGATCGAAGACGGACATCTCTACATCGCCCAGCCGCCGCTCTATCGCATCGCGCACAAGAACAACGTCAAATATGTGTACAGCGACAAAGAGAAAGACAAAGCCTTGAAAGAGTTCGGCGACAAAGCCAGCCTCCAGCGTTACAAAGGTCTTGGCGAAAAGAACCCCGACCAGTTGTGGGAGACGACCATGAATCCGACCAACCGCACGCTTCTGCTGGTCACTGTGGACGACGCCGCCGAAGCCGACCGCACCTTCTACATGCTCATGGGCGACGCCGTCGACCCGCGCAAGAAGTTCATCCAAACTCACGCCAAGAGCGTGAGGAACTTGGATATTTAGGTTTGAAGAGATGGACTCCAACGTCTCCCGA
Source organism: Anaerolineales bacterium (assembly GCA_034435475.1). GTDB lineage: Bacteria > Chloroflexota > Anaerolineae > Anaerolineales > Villigracilaceae > Villigracilis. The sequence continues at coordinate 1,004 of DAOTXI010000002.1, read as the reverse complement.
CGTTGGCTTGAACGTCTGGAGACGTTCGACTCCAATTTATAAAAACAGCCCCGCGAAAACGCGGGGCTGTTTTACGTATTCGTCCTTGCCACACTTCGCATTGCGGCGATCTGGCGCAGGTGATCCACTTCATGTGCGAGCAGGAGCAGTACCCAGGTTTTGTACGTGCAACTGCCGAATAACGGATTGTTGACCACCTTATGCGGATCGTGGGATGTACGCGTCGCTTCGATCGCCGCCCGAATTTGATCTGTCGCTTCGCGCAGGCTTCGACGCAACGCCTCAGCCGGGATGTTCTGCTTCGAGCCTTCGCCCAACCCGCGCGCGGCTTCGACCACATGCGGCAGTTGAGTCGTCGAAAGGTCCAGCAGCATGTTGTGATAAAAGCCCTGCGAATAGATCAGGTGCGTGATGGACTCGCTGATGCTCCAAAATGGATGCACCTTCGAGGCAAAGGCTGCCTGTTCGTCGGTCAACCCTTCAAGGCGTTCCTGCGTCCGTTCGCGGGTGTGAAAGAAGGTCTCGATAAATTCATCCAGCGAATAACGCGAGGAAGCCTCCAACCAGGTGATCTCCTTGGTAAAGGCGGAAAGGATCAGGGGATTTAATTCTTCGGAGGGGATCATGTCAAAGAGACGACTCCTTGCCTATATTTTTTACCCAATTTCCAATGAATACAAGACCGTTTCCATCTCCTGCGGGGTCAAGCCGCCCTGATGACCCAGGAATTGCATCTCGAATTTGTCCTTCTCATACCACCAAACGGATTCATGCCGATATGGCAGGATGACGAGATTCCCGGCCCGATCCAAAAAGCGCTGTGAGACATTCCCCCCGAAATAGCCTTCCTGGATCAACGCTTCGGTTTGAACGATATCGGCTTTGCCCTCCAGCCGTTTTTGCAAAAAGGCTTGGGCTTCGTCTGCCATGCCTTTTTTGATATACAGGAACATATCGCGCGCCGACCCCGATGGGACGATGAGATGTCCGCGCCTGTTGGTACG
>DAOTXI010000001.1:0-2312 GCA_034435475.1 Anaerolineales bacterium | reverse complement strand
ACCTCAACCTCCCCAAATATTCCGGGATCGAGATCTTCCATGAAATGCGCAAACGCCCGGAGACCAGCGACACCTGGGTATTGATCGTCACCGCCAACCCCGCCCAGGCCGCTGAAATCAGCCAATCAGAAGCCCATAACCAGAACTTGTTGATTCTGACCAAACCCGTCAGCGTGGACCAACTCGAACAACTGGCAAAACGCCTGGTCTTTCGCAATTAGAGCCGGGATTTCCATCCCCGCCCATGAATTTCGATTCAATTTTCCCCCTGCTCAATCAAGCAGTTCAATCCCGTCTTGCGGATAAAACCGCCTCAAACCAGACTTTGGGCGGAGTCAGCCACGAGGAAGCCTTCCGCCTCTTCAATGGATTCTACGAAGGACTCCCGCAACTTGCGCTGGATGTTTATGCCCGCACCCTCGTCATCCACGACTACTCCGATGCGCCCAATCTCGAATTCATCCAATCCGTCATACAACATCTCCTACGCAATACCCACGCGCCGCTGTCGTGGATTCGTGCCATCGTTCTCAAAACCCGTAATGGAAATAGCCCCGAAGAAAAACGCGGCACGGTCATTTTTGGAGACCACCCCGATAAAAAATTCCGCGAACACGGCATCTGGTACGCCGCCGACCTGACGATGAACCGCGACGCAGGTTTCTACCTCGATACAGCCAACCTTCGCAAATGGCTGATCGAAAACTCGCGTGACAAGTCCGTCCTCAACACCTTTGCTTATACAGGCAGCCTGGGTGTGGCCGCAATGGCGGGCGGCGCGTCGCAGGTCGTTCAAACTGACTTGAACCGCAAATTCCTCAACATCGCCAAAGACTCGTACGCGCTCAACGGCTTTCACATCCACAGGCAGGGCTTCATCGCGCAGGACTTCTTCCCCGCTGTCGCCCGATTCAAATCCGCCAGGCAGACTTTTGATTGCGTCATCATTGATCCGCCTTTCTTCTCCTCTACCCCGCGTGGCAAGGTGGACCAGGAACACCAAAGCAAACGGCTCATCAACAAGGTCCGTCCGCTAATCAACGATGGCGGTATCCTGATCGCAATCAACAACGCGGTTTTCCTCAGCGGCGCGGATTATATGAAAACGCTCGAAGGACTCTGCAAAGACGGCTACCTCAGCATCCGCGAATTGATCCCGGTACCGGAAGACTTTATCGGCTTCCAGCGGTTCGGCAAACCCATCACCGACCCCGCACCGTTCAACCATTCGACGAAGATCGCGATTCTGGACGTCAGGAGAAAACGATGACAGGCGAAACCGATCTCGGAAAACTACTCAAAGGCTTGAATCCCGAACTCAACCCCGGCGAGTACGTTTTTTGCACCGTCAAATCATTCAAGTATGCCGCGGAACTCGATCCGCTTTTCATCTTTCAGGAAAAGGAAGAAGTTACGGTCATCCTGCCGAAGATCAAAGCGGATGAAACCATCCTGTTCTACCCCACCGTCTGCGCATGGATCACCCTGAACGTCCACTCCGCGCTCGAAGCGGTCGGCTTGACCGCCGCCATTTCGAAGGCGTTGTGCGACTCAAATATTAGCTGCAATGTGGTCGCCGCCTATTATCACGACCACCTCTTCATCCCGGTCAGGGACGCGGAGCGGGCAATGGAAGTTTTGCATACACTCGCGCGAGGTTGACATGAATCCAAAGGATGTAGTATTGCAATTCTGGAAAACCATGGGAGGCAACGATTTTTTCGCCGCCGCCGAATTTCTACATGAAGATTTCGTTCTGGAGTGGTCTCAATCGGGCGAAAGGATTCGCGGCAGGGATAATTTCGCCCGCCTCAATACAGCCTATCCCTCTGGCGGCAGATGGACATTTGAAATCAATTGCGTCATTGCAGAAGGAGATGTGGTTGTGACCGATGTCACCGTCAGCGACGGGACCCGGAATGACCGCGCCATCACATTTTCGACCGTCCGCGACGGACGGATTTGGAAACAGGTCGAATATTGGCCCGAATCCTTTGAAGCTCCCGCCTGGCGGGCGGAATGGGTGGAGCGGTTTTAAATCTCCTTTTTCCTTGCCATCATCGCAAAGACGGCGGCGAGTATCAGAGCGGCGATGCCTATGGCAGCCACGCTAAAAGCGGAAGCCCCCGTGCCGGAAAAGATTCCCGGCGTTTCAGTCGAAGCCGCCGGGGTCAGAGGCGTTACGGGGGTAAAAGTTGCAGTCCCGGTTGCAAGTTGGGGGGAGGCAAACACGTTTGTTGGAACAGCCTGGGTTGCATCGGTGCGGACAAGCAAAGTCTGTCCCTCATATAGGGTGGTGTCATCTCCGAGGT